>NZ_JBEXGU010000028.1:0-74162 GCF_040607515.1 Streptosporangium sp. NPDC005286
CGCTGGTGGGGGGGGCGGCCGCGTACCCCGCGGCTAACTGCTCCCCCGGGCCACCCACCGGCTGCGGGGTCCGCCCCGCGGGTGGGTGCCGGAAACTCGGCCTACGCTCATGGATCAGCCCGCCGAGGCGACCACACCGAATGACCTTTCACCGCCGGATGCTCCGGCCTCATGAGGTGGTGGGCGCGGAGTGCTCGGGGGCGGGGCGGCGGATGGGGGTGAAGAGCGCGATCGTCGCGATCAGCAGGCAGGCGGTGCCGGCCAGGAGGCAGATCACGGTGACGCCGTAGCCGCCCGCACCCCAGGTCAGGACGGCCGCGCCCACCGGGCCGAGGGAGAAGTGGATCGTCCAGAACGCCGAGGTGACGCGGCCGAGCAGATGGTCCGGGGTCACCTGCTGGCGCAGGGACATCGAGCAGATCCCGGCCACGCTGACGCCGCAGAGGTAGACGGCCATCAGGGCGGCGATCACCGGGACACGGCCGGAGAGGCCGACGCACGCCATGGCGAGCCCGCTGGTCGCGAGGGCGCCGATCCAGGTGACGCCGAAACCGAGCCTGCGGCGGACGGGCGCCACGAGCACGGCTCCGGCGATCGTGCCGGCCGCGGCGACCGCGAGGACCGTGCCGACGGTGCCGTCGGAGTGGCCCAGATCGTGCTTGAGGTGGTAGATCAGGACGTCGGTCATGCCGAGCGTGAAGAAGATGAAGAAGGAGAGCAGGATCGTCAGGGAGCGCAGCACCGGGTGCCGCCAGAGGAACCGGGCACCGGCCAGCAACTCCTGCCAGGGCCGCTGGCGCGGCGGCGCGGGCGCGCCGGCCTCGGGTCGCTTGAACCGGACGAAGTACAGGCCCGCCGCCGACAGCGCGAAGCTCGCCGCGTTGATGGCGATCGCCGCGGTCGGGCCGAACTGTCCGGAGACCACCCCGGCGAGCAATGGGCCGCCGACACCGGCCGCCGCGGCGGTCGCGTAGAGCCGGCCGTTGGCCTCGGTGATGCGGTCGCCCTCCACCAGATTGCGCACCGCGGTCACGTAGGTGACCTGGAAGACCATCCCGATCGCCTCGCTGAGCGGCAGCACCACGTAGAGCAGCCAGACCTGGGGGCCGAACGCCCAGACGAGCGGGACGAGCCCGTACAGCACCAGGCGGGCGAGGTCGCAGCAGATCAGCAGGGTCCGCCGGTCGAGCCGGTCGGCCAGGATCCCGGCGAAGATCCCGGCACCGACCGACGCGGCACCGGCCACGCCCGTCAGCAGGCCCATCTGCGCGACAGACCCGGTCACGTTCAGCACCAGCAGCGGGATGGCGATGTAGGCGAACGAGTCCCCGGCGACGGAGAGCGTCTGGGAGACCCAGAAGACGTTGAAGTTCCGGTCCCGCCACAGCGGGCGCACGTTCTCTGCTTCCTCTGATCCCGGCACCAGGGGACTATCCCTCACCTTGGCGATCTTTTCCAGCGGTTAATCGTCCAGGACGAAGGAGAGGTAGCGGTCGGCGGAGCGGCGGACGGCCTCGGCGCCGTCGGTGTGCACGATCCGCTTCCACCAGCCGCCGTAGACGCGGTCGAAGGCGTACGGCTCCAGGAGCGACAGGGCGCGGCGGATCGTGGCGGGGCGTTCGGGGATCAGGTTGGGGTAGCTGTACATGAAGCCGACCCAGCGGCGGTCGGCCACCACCTGGAGGATGTCGCCGGAGAACAGCGCACCCCGGCCGTCCTCGGCGTCGCGCCAGTGCATGACCTGGCCGCCGTCGAAGTGCACGCCCGCGTTGACCAGCGTCACTCCTTCGAGGATCTCGTGGGTGTCGCCCTCCCAGAAGAGCACCGACTCGTCGGGGCGGGCCACCCAGGCGCGGTCGGCCGCGTGCAGGTGGATCGGCGCGTCGAAGGCGTGCGCCCATTCGACCATCGAGCCGTAGAAGTGCGGGTGGCTGATCGCGATGGCGTCGATCCCGCCGAGCTCGCCGACCTGCCTGATCAGCTCGTCGTCGAGGTGGCTGACCATGTCCCACAGCACGTTGCCGGCGGGGGTGCGGACCAGCAGGGCGCGTTGCCCGATGGCGGTGGCGGGGTCGGTGCCGATGCCGACGACCCCGGTGCCCTCCTCGGCGAGGTGCGGCCTGTGTCCGCTCTCGCGTAGCTCGTTGAGGGAGGTCCAGCGCTGGCCCTCCCAGCCGACGTACTGCCGCTCGTCCTCGCAGATCGGGCAGTCATCCCGCGCCGTGGCGTACTGGACCCCGCAGGTGACGCAGATGGGCAGATCGTTCACTTCGGAACTCCTTCGACCGGGTCAGCGCCGGTAGACCTGCTCGCCGCCGACGAAGGTCATCGCGACCCTCGTCCGCCAGATCTCGGTCTGCGGCTCGGTGAACGGGTCGCGGTCCAGGACGACCAGGTCGGCGCGGTTGCCGGGGACGATGGTCCCCGCGTCGTCGTCGTGGTTGATCCGGGCCGAGCCGGCGGTGTAGGCGGTCAGCGCGGTGGCCAGATCCAGGCGCTGGCCGGGCAGGAACGGAGTCTGCGCCGTCGGGTAGTCCGCGTGCACCGAGCTGGGCGGCTCGGTGCGGTTGACGGCCACGTGCAGGCCCTGGATCGGGTCGGGGTTGGAGACCGGCCAGTCGCTGCCCGCACAGAAGCGGGTGCCCGAGCGCAGCAGGTCGGCGAACGGGTACTGCCAGCCGGAGCGCTTCTCGCCCAGGAACGGCAGGGTCAGCTCGTCCATCTGGGCGTGGTGGGTGGCCCAGAGCGGCTGCAGGTTGGCGGTCACGCCGAGCTCGGCGAAGCGCGGCACGTCGGAGGGCTCGACGATCTGCAGGTGCGCGATGTGGTGCCGGTTGGCCGGGTCGGTCCCCTCGAAGCTGTCCAGCGCCTCGCGGACCGCCCGCTCGCCGATGGCGTGGAAGTGGACCTGGAAGCCGTGCCGGTCCAGCTCGGCGACGCACTCCTTCAGCAGCGCCGGCTCCACGTACGACAGGCCGGTGCCGCCGCAGCGGCAGTAGGGCTCGATCACCGCGGCGGTGAAGTTCTCGGCGATGCCGTCCTGCATGATCTTCACCGAGGTGGCGCGGAACCGCTCCAGGCCCGTGGCCGACTCGCGCCGCTCCAGCAGCTCGGGGATCTGCTCGGCGCCGCGCGTCCGGTCCCACCACAGCGCGCCCACGACGCGGGCCCGCAGCGCGCCGGAGGCCGCCGCCGAGACGTACGTGGACAGCTGGTCGTCGTAGCCCGCGTAGGAGCCGACGATGGCGTCCTGCCAGCCGGTGACGCCGAGGGAGAACAGGTGGTCCTGGGCCGCCAGCAGCGCCTCGTGCATGTCCCGGGCGCTGGGACGGGGGGTGAGCAGGCCGACCAGGTCCATCGCGCCCTCGTGCAGTACGCCGCTCGGCGTGCCGTCGGCGTCGCGCTCGATCCTGCCGTCGGCCGGGTCTGGGGTGTCGCGGGTGATCCCGGCCAGCTCCAGCGCCCGGCTGTTGACCCAGGCGGCGTGGTGGTCGCGCTGGATCAGATAGACCGGGCGGTCGACGACGTCGAGCTGGGAGCGGTGCGGGAGGCCGCCGGGAAAGGCCGACATGTCCCAGCCGCCGCCGTCGATCCACTCGTGGCCGGGGTGGGAGTCCGCGTAGGCGACGATCTTCTCCACGTACTCCGGCAGGCCGTAGACCTCGGACAGGTCGCACCTGGCCCGCTCCAGGCCCGCCTGCACCGGGTGGATGTGCGCGTCGGTGAACCCGGGGGTCAGCAGGCGGCCGTCCAGGTCGACGACCTCGTGGCCGGGGGCGGCCAGCCGTACGACGTCGGACTCCGTGCCTACGGCGGCGATCCGGCCGTCACGGACCAGCACCGCCTCGGCGAAGGCGTCGGTGGCGAGGAAGACCCGGCCGCCCAGGAAGAGCAGGTCGCTCACTGTTGCACCATCCTTCTGTCGGTGGCCCGGAGGTCGCTGACGCCCCCGGGATGCCGCTTGATCACCTACACTGCACGCTCGACCGGCCGAGGTCCAGGGTGAGTTTCTCCGGGCGCCCGCCGCCGTCCGGCGTCCGGGGCCGTCTTCCCCGGCGCTCAGCGTCCGGTGATGGAGTCGGCGACGCGGGCCAGCACCGAGGTGCGGCCGAGTCCCGCCTTCTCCCTGGCGTCGGCCCGCCGGTAGAGGTCGTACATGGTGTGCACGCCGATCCACCGCAGCGGTTCCACCTCCCAGCCCCGCACCTTGCGGTCCACCCAGGGCAGGGAGGCGAGCTCGGTGTCCTCGCGCAGGATCAGGTCGCGCAGGGTACGGCCGGCGAGGTTGGTCGTGGTCACCCCGTGGCCGGTGTAGCCGCCCGCCCAGCCGATGCCGGTGGCGTGGTCGACGTGCACGGTGGCGCACCAGTCGCGCGGCACGCCGAGCACCCCGGACCAGGCGTGCGCCACCTTCGAGGCCCTGACCGCGGGGAACATCCCGGTCAGCAACTCCCAGAGCGCCTCGATCGTCCACTCGTGGGTGCGGCCCCGCTCGTCCACCCGGGAGCCGTAGAGGTAGGGCTTGCCGCGCCCGCCGAACGCGATCCGGCCGTCGGCGGTGCGCTGGGCGTACATGTAGTAGTGCGCCATGTCGCCGAGCAGCTCGTGGCCCTCCCAGCCGATCTCGTCCCACAGCCCGCCCAGCGGCTCGGTGACGATCATCGAGCTGTTCATCGGCAGCCAGGCGCGGTGGTACTGCTTCAGCTCGGCGGTGAAACCCTCGGTGGCGCGGATGACGTAGTCGGCGCGGACCGTGCCGTGCGGCGTGCGGGCCTCGCGCGGGGCGATCTCGGTGACCGGGGTGCGCTCGAAGATCTTCACCCCGAGGTCCCGCACGGTCTGGGCCAGGCCGCGGGCCAGCTTGGCGGGCTGGATCCTGGCGCAGTGCGGGCTCCAGATCGCGCTGACCGCGCCGGCCACCCGCAGGCGCTCCTCCCGCTCCGCCGGATCGAGCAGCCGCACGTCATCCTCGGTCCAGCCCCAGTGGCGCTCGTGGGCGAGCAACCGGTGCAGCCGCCGGTCCTGGGCGGCGTTGGTGGCGACCGTGGTGACGCCGCCCTTGACGATGTCCGCGTCGATGTTCTCGTCCTCGGCGATCGTGATGACCTCGTCGATCGCCTCGAACATCACTCGCTGCAGCCGCTTGGCCGCGTCCGTGCCGTGCGTCCTGGCGTAGCGCTCGGGGGTGCCCGCCAGCTCGCCGACCAGCCAGCCGCCGTTGCGCCCTGAGGCGCCGTAGCCGGCGAACTCCTTCTCCAGCACCACGACCCGCAGGGTGGGGCTGGCCTTCTTCAGGTAGTAGGCGGTCCACAGGCCGGTGTAGCCGGCGCCGACGATGGCCACGTCGGCGTCGAGGTCGCCGCCGAGGGGAGTGCCGGCCGTGGGGATGCCGAGGGAGCGGTACCAGAAGGAGACGTCTCCGTTGACGAAATCCCCAGCCAGGGGAACACGCGTGCTCATGGCCTCATATCCTGCTATATCCGTCTATTGTGATGCGCCTGTCAACGGAAACCGTTGCAGAAAAGCAGTCCTGCCACGTAATGAGTGATCCGCTAGATGTAACGGCGGGCTCACTCATGTGTAGCAGTCCCGTAACAGGGTCAGGTAAGGCTATCTCCCGACAGAGGGAGCATTCTGATGGGGTTTCTGAGGATTCGTACTACCGTTGACGAGCGGCCGGGGCGTCTCGCCTCGCTGGCCGCCGCGCTCGCCGCCAAGGGCGGCAACATCCTGGGCCTGAGCGTCCAGACCGACGCGGACGGCACGGTCGACGAGTTCGTCACGGACATCCCCGCCGGTGCCGAGGCGGTGCGCGAGGCCCTGGAGGCGGTCGGTGGACGCGAGGTCCTGGTCGTCCCCGCCACCGCGCACGAGTTGACGGACGAGCCCACCCGCGTGCTCCTGCTCGCCTCCCGGCTGCGTACGACACCCTGGCGCCTGCCCGAGCTGCTTGGGGAACTGCTGCGCGCCGACGACTCCCGCTGGGTCTACGGTGCCGAGATGAGCGATCTCCCGGACCCCACGCTGCTCACCGTGCCCGTGGCCCCGCGCCGCGCGATCAGGGTGCGCCGGGCCGAGCTGCCCTTCACCCTGACCGAGGCCGCCCGCGCGGCCTCCTTCGTGCGGCTGGCGCAGCCCCCCGTCGAGCAGTCCGGCACCGACCGCGACATCACGCTCTCCGACGGCGTCGAGGTCCAGGTCCGCCCGCTCACCCGGCTCTACCGCGAGGCCGTACGCGACCTGCACGACCGCTGCTCGCCCGAGGCCCGCAGGTTCCGCTACTTCACCGCGATGCCCCTGCTGCCGCCGAAGGTCTTCGACCGGCTCTGCGACCGCACGAAGGGTCACTCCATCGTCGCCGGGCACGACGGCCAGGTCGTCGGCCTCGCCAACCTGATGTTCACCCCCGACCCCGGCATCGCCGAGATGGCCTTCCTGGTCGAGGACCGCTGGCAGGGCAGGGGACTGGGCGCGTCCCTGGCCCAGATGCTCGTCGGCCAGGCCCGGGACCTGGGCTTCGCCGAGGTCAGAGCCACCCTGCTCTCCGACAACGTGCGCATGCGCAGGCTCCTGGTCTCACTTGGCGCGACCCTGAGTTACACCGAGGACCCCGGCGTGGTGGAAGCCAGGCTGGCCGTGGGAGTGATGGCGACGGCATCCCCGAGTTGAACCCATCATTCGGCCTCCCCGTTTCGGGATCGCTCAGGGCTCCCGAAGCGGGGAGGGCCCACTCCCATGCCCTCTCACGAGGGCGGGTGCGGGCGGTTCCCTCTCTGACCCCGCCTAGCGGGCGTGTGCCCTACCCGGTTCTGCGGGAGGGTTCTCAGGGAGCCTGCTCCTTTGGTGGGCCGGGCTCGCGGGGCGCGTCAGCGGCGTCGATGGCGTCCAGCCTGCGCTCGATCCGGTCCAGGCTCTCCTGGATGCGCTCCAGTCTGGCCGAGAGTGACGCGCCCATCACCGGAAAGCCCTCCTCGGTGGTCACCACGCGGTCGGGGCCACGCTGCCCGAGCAGCGTGATCACCTGGGCGCGTACGGCGTCCAGGTGCGCCCCCTGCCCGGCCAGTACCCGGGCGGCCACGCCCTCGCCCTCGCGGATCAGACCGAGCAGGATGTGCTCGGTGCCGATGTAGGTGTGGTGCAGGCCGAGTGCCTCCCGCAGCGACAGTTCGAGCACCTTCTTGGCGTGCGGGGTGAAGGGGATGTGACTGCCGGGGGTCTCCTCACCCCTGCCGATGATCTCCTCCACGTCGTTCCTGACCCGCTCGCCGTCGATGTCCAGGGCCCGCAGGGCGCGGCCGGCGACGCCGTCCTGCTCAAGGACCAGGCCGAGCAGGATGTGCTCGGTGCCGATGTGGTCGTGGCCGAGCCTCCGGGCCTCCTCCTGGGCCAGGACCACGACACGGCGGGCACGGTCGGTGAAGCGCTCGAACACTGGGAGCCTCCGTGAGGGGTGTCGAGGTGCTTGCCCCCACTATGCGCCAGACGTCCGATGAGCGGGAGGAAAAGCTCCGGTGAAATTCTCGCGCCGCCCGGCATTCGCCGCCGTAATCGTACATTTTACTGTTAGATTCAGGGTAAATGACTTTTAAACCCGGGTGTGGCGTGCGTAGGGTCGCCCGCATGACGATCGACACGTTCATCGACGCCCTCCCCAAGGTCGAGCTCCACGTCCACCTGATCGGCTCCGCCTCGCCCGCCACCGTGCTGGAACTCGCCCGCCGCCACCCCGGCGGGGGCGTTCCCACGACCGAGGAGGAGTTGCTCGCCTTCTACAAATTCCGTGACTTCCCGCACTTCGCCGAGATCTACCAGGCGATCAACGCCCTGGTCCGGGAGCCCGAGGACGTGGCGACCCTGGTGCTCGGCCTGGCCGCGGACCTGGCCCGGCAGAACGGGCGCTACGTCGAGCTGACCGTCACCCCGTACGCGCACCACGTCATGGGCATGCCGATGCGGGAGGTCACCGAGGCACTCGACCTGGCCGCCCGGCGTGCCCGTGAGGAGCACGGCGTGCGGATGGCGTACGTCTTCGACATCCCCGGCGAGTACGGCGTCGAGGCGGCCCGGTTCACCCTGGACCACGCGCTCGGAGAACCTCCCCAGGAGCTGGTAGGTTTCGGGCTGGCCGGGATCGAACAGGAGCGTCCGAAATATCGCGACGCCTTCCGGGACGCCTTCCGCGCCGCCACCGCCGCCGGGCTGCGCAGCCTGCCGCACGCGGGCGAGATGAGCGGCCCGGAGACCATCTGGGAGGTCCTCGACCACCTGGGCGCCGAGCGGATCGGCCACGGCATCGCCTGCGTGCAGGACCCCCGCCTGGTCGCCCACCTGCGCGAGACACAGATCCCGCTGGAGGTCTGCCCCACCTCCAACGTCTGCACCGGCCAGGTCGCCCGCATCGAGGAGCACCCGCTGCCCCGCATGATCGAGGAGGGCCTGTTCGTCACCCTCAACAGCGACGACCCGCCCATGTTCGCCACCACCCTGAGCGGCGAGTACCGTACCGCCGCCGAACACCTGGGCCTGGACCGCGCCACCCTCGCCGCTCTGGCCCGCAACGCCGTCGAGGCCTCGTCCATGGACCCGGCGGGCAAGAAGGAGATCCTCGACGAGATCGACGCTCTCACCGCCCAGCCCTCCGGGACGGCACCCTGACCGCCCATGACGGCCATCTCGAAGATCGCGATCGTCAGGTCATGTCGATTCGCGATAGGCGCGCCGTCGCCGCGCGGCCTCGCGGAGCACGGGCGCCTCGTCCGGCTCGTCGAACTGCTCGGCGGGCATCGGCGTGACGTCGGATGGTTCGGCCACCATCCCCTCCATTCCGCGGTGTTCGTGCGGCCCCGTCGCGGACCGAGGGCCACCGTAACGGTAATCAGTGAATCGCACACCGTGACCGCGATGGTCGACGCGGGCCGGACCAAGGCGAAAGCGAGGGGCCGGGCTCAGGGGGAGGAGATCCGGCCCAGGGAGGAGGGGATCTTGGAGGCGGCGGCCCGGTCCAGCAGGAAGAGGGTTCGCCGGCTGCCTCGGGCACCGGCCGCGGGGACCTGCATCGTTCCCGAGTCCGACAGTGCCAGCCGTACCGCTCTCGCCTTCTCCTCACCGGCGGCGATCACCCACACGTCGCGGGAGCCCTGGATGACCGGCATCGTCAGCGAGATGCGAGTGGGCGGCGGTTTGGGCGAGCCGTGCACCGCCACCACCGGGCGGGTGTCGTACAGGGCGGGCATGCCGGGAAAGAGCGAGGCCACATGGCCGTCCGGGCCCATGCCGAGCATCATGAGGTCGAACGACGGCGCCGGGCCGTGGTCCTCGGGGCGCGAGGCCCGGCGGAGCTCCTCGGCGTAGGCGTCGGCCGACTCCTCGGCGGTCATGCCCGAGTCGGGGCCGCGCATCACGTGCACCCGCTCGGGGTCGAGGTCTATGTGGTCCAGCAGGGCCTTGCGGGCGCCGGTCTCGTTGCGCTCGGCGTCACCGGCCGGCAGGAAACGCTCGTCGCCCCACCAGATGTCCACCTTGCGCCAGTCGACGGCGTCCCTGGCCGGGGAGGCGGCGATCTCGGCGAGGGTGGCGAGGCCGACGGTGCCGCCGGTCAGGACCAGCTGGGCCGAGCCCTTGGCCGCCTGGGCGTCGATGGCACGGATGATCACCCGGGCGGCGACGGCCTTGGCGAGCACGTCGGCGTCGCGATGGATGATCACAGTGGGAACGCTCACGGAACTTCTCTTTCAAGGAAAGGCGCCCCGCGGCAGGCCGCGGGGCGCTCACGACTCAGGACTTGCGGGTCCGGGCGAGCCGCTGGATCGCGGCCGCGTAGATCTCGTCGGGGTCCAGCCGCCGCAGCTCCTCGGCGAGCAGGTCCGACGTCGGGCGCCGGGCCAGCGCGACCCGGCGGTCCGGCTGGCCGGGACGCGAGAGCATGGCCAGGCGGCCGTCGCCCCGGGTGATGGTGATGTCGCCGTCGCCCGAGACCAGCTTGACGGCGGTCAGGCCGGGGCCGGGAGAGTCGGAGACCTTCACCGGCGCGCCGAGGCGCTCACCGAGCCAGGCCGCCAGCAGCAGGGCGCTGGCATGGCCGGGCACGGCCTCCACGGTGCCCCGCTTGACCTTGGCCACCGGCTGGTCGAACGCGGCGGCCAGCAGGCTCCGCCACGTCGTCAGCCGGGTCCAGGCCAGGTCGGTGTCGCCGGGCACGTACCCGCGGGCCCGGCCGGCGATCGCCTTGACCGAGTCGGGTGCGGACCGCGCGTCGACGATGCGGCGCTGGGCCAGCATGCCGATCGGATCCGCGGCCGGGACCTCGGGGCAGTCGCTGGGCCACCAGGCGACCACCGGGGTGTCGGTGAGCAGCAGCGGGCTGACCACCGAGTCGGCGTGCCTGGTCAGCTCCCCGTACAGACGGAGCAGTATCACCTCGCCCGGGGTCGACTCGCCGAACCGGATCTCGGCGTCGAGCCGGTTGGGCTCGTTCGGGTCGCGAGGAATGACGACCAGTATCCGGGAGGGATGCTCCCTGGCCGCCTCGGTCGCCGCCCGGACCGCGTCGTACTGGTCGCTCTCGCCACAGACCACCACCAGGGTCAGCACCATGCCGACGGCCGGGGTGCCCATCTGGTGGCGCAGGTGGGTGAGCTGGGAGGAGATCTTCGAGGCGGTCGTGCCGCTGAGCATGAAGCTGGTCATCTAAAGCCGCCTCCAGACGCGCCCGTCACGGGCCATCATCTCGTCGGCCGAGGCCGGCCCCCAGGTGCCCGCGGGATACTCCTCCGGCGGGCCCTGGGTGCTCCAGAAGTCCTCGATCGGGTCGAGGATCTTCCAGGACAGCTCGACCTCGCGCTGGTGCGGGAAGAGCGGCGGGTCGCCGATCAGCACGTCGAGCAGCAGCCGCTCGTAGGCCTCGGGGGAGGACTCCATGAACGACTCGCCGTAGGCGAAGTCCATCGAGACGTCCCTGACCTCCATGGCGGTGCCCGGAACCTTGGAACCGAACCGCACAGTGATGCCCTCGTCCGGCTGCACCCGGATGACCAGGGCGTTCTGCCCGAGTATCTCGGTGTCGTCCTTGCTGAACGGAAGGTGCGGCGCGCGCTGGAACACCACGGCCACCTCGGTGACCCGGCGGCTGAGCCTTTTGCCGGTGCGCAGGTAGAACGGCACCCCCGCCCAACGCCGGTTGGCGATCTCCAGCTTGATGGCGGCGTAGGTCTCGGTGATCGAGTCGGGCGGGATGCCCTCCTCCTGCGTGTAGCCGATGACCGGCTCGCCGCCCTGCCAGCCGGCCCCGTAACGGCCGCGCGCGGTGGTCAGCGACAGGTCCGACGGCAGCCGCACCGCCTTGAGGACCTTCTCCTTCTCCCTGCGCAGCGAGTCGGCTCCGAACGACGTCGGATCCTCCATGCCGACCAGGGCCAGCAGCTGCAACAGGTGGTTCTGGATCACGTCGCGCGCCGCGCCGATGCCGTCGTAGTAGCCGGCCCGGCCGCCGATGCCGATGTCCTCGGCCATCGTGATCTGCACGTGGTCGACATAACCCCGGTTCCAGATCGGCTCGAACAGGTTGTTGGCGAACCGCAGCGCCAGGATGTTCTGGACGGTCTCCTTGCCCAGGTAGTGGTCTATGCGGAACACCGAGCTCTCCGGGAAGACCGCGCTGGTGATCGCGTTGAGCTCCTGGGCGCTCCGCAGGTCGTGCCCGAACGGCTTCTCGATCACCACCCGGCGCCAGGAGCCCTTGGGGCCGTCCGCCAGGTCGGTCCGCTTCAGCTGCTGGACCACGACGGGGAAGAACTTCGGCGGCACCGACAGGTAGAAGCCGTAGTTGCCGCCGGTGCCCCGGGTCTCGTCGATCTCCTTGAGCATCATCGCCAGCGCGTCGAAGGCGCCGTCGTCGGTGAACTCGCCGCGGCAGAAGAAGATGCCCTCCGACAGCTGCTTCCAGACCTCCTCGCGGAACGGCGTGCGCGCGTGTTCCTTGACGGCGTCGTGGGTCAGCTGCGCGAAGTCCTGGTCCTCCCAGTCCCGGCGGGCGAAGCCGACCAGGGAGAAGCCCGGGGGTAGCAGCCCCCGGTTCGCCAGGTCGTAGATTGCCGGTAGCAGCTTCTTGCGTGCCAGGTCGCCGGTCACGCCGAACAGCACCAGCACGCACGGCCCCGCCACGCGCGGCAGGCGCTTGTCGCGCGGGTCGCGCAGCGGGTTGGACTCGATCAGGGCCTCGGTGATGCCGGCGGTCGAGGCGGCGGTGGCCGTGGTGACCGCCCCCTCGTGCGCGGTGCCCGTGGTGGTGAGCTCCTCGGCCCGAGGCCGGTCGGCCTGGGGCTGGGAGTTCTCCTTGCTCATTCGAACCTCCGGCGGCCCATCAGACCTCCCGTGAGGCGGCGAGCAGGTGCGCGACACCGGCGGCACGGTCGGTCAGGTGCAGTCGCACGGCGGGGCGCCCCCGGCTGGCCAGGGCACCCAGGTCGCCCAGCGCCTGGGCGAGCTGGAGGCGGCCCAGGGTGTAGGGCTTGCCGGGAACCTCCAGGTCGTTCTCGACGGCCCCGGTGATCTGCAGGAACACCCCGTTCTGCGGGCCGCCCTTGTGGTACTGGCCGGTGGAGTGCAGGAAGCGGGGTCCCCACCCGAAGGTGACCGGCCGCTCGGTGCGGACCGCGAGCATCCCGCGGAGCGTGGCCGGGTCGGCCGCGCTCCACACGTCCGTCATCTCCTCGAACGAGGCGCCCTCGGGGTACGGGGCGTCGAAGGCCGCCTCCCTGTCGAGGTAGGCCATCACCGCGAGGTAGCCGTCGGAGGGGATCGCCTCCAGCAGCCCGGTGAGCACGTCGGACAGGCTCTTGGGGGCCTCCACGCCCGGCGGCAGATCGCCGTAGACCTCCACCGGGCCGTCGACGAGGATCGGGGTGCCGACCGGCAGCTCGCTCTGGTCGAGCAGTTTGGCGGTGTTCTCCTTGGACTCGGCCACGTTCGGCTGGTTGAACGGGTCGATGCCCAGGACGCGCCCGGCGATGGCCGTGGCGTACTCCCAGATGAGGAACTGCGCGCCCAGCGGGCCGGCGACGGTCACCACGCCGTCGGTGTCGATCCCGGCGAGCAGCTCGTCGTCGGCGTCGCCGGGGTCGGCGCCCACGACGGGCAGGATGCCCTTGCCGGACTTGCCGGTGGACTCGGCGACCAGCTGCTCGATCCAGTCGGGCAGGCCGTTGATCTCCGAAAGACCGTCCTCGATCACGAGCTTGTCGCGCCCGGCGACCGCGGCGGCACCCAGGGCGGCGCCCAGGTCGAGGCCGGGGTTGCCCGCTGAGCGCGACAGCAGCGGCAGCACCTCGGCGGCGTCGTCGAGCAGCCGCTCGACGTCGGCGCCCGCCAGCGCGCTGGGCACCAGCCCGAACGCCGTCAGGGCGCTGTAGCGGCCGCCCACGTTCGGGTCGGCCAGGACCACCCGGTAGCCCGCCTCGCGGGCACTGAGCTCCAGCGGCGAGCCCGGGTCGGTGATGACGACGATCCTTCTGGCCGGGTCGATCCCGGCGTCGCGGAAGGCCTTCTCGTAGATCCGCCGGTGGCTGTCGGTCTCGACGGTGCCGCCGCTCTTGCTGGCGACGACCAGGAGCGTGCTCTCCAGCCGGTCCTCCAGCGCGCGGCGCACCTGGCCGGGGTCGGTGGTGTCGAGGACGGTCAGCGGGACGTCGGCGGAGCCGGTGATGACCTCGGGAGCGAGGGAGGAGCCGCCCATGCCCGCCAGGACCACGTGGTCCAGGCCCTCGGCGCGGGCCCACTCCACCAGCTCGCCGATCTCACCGAGCAGTGGCCTGCTCGTCAGCGGGAGGTTGAGCCAGCCAAGGCGGACGGCCGCCTCGGGCTCGGCCTCCGGGCCCCACAGCGTGGGGTCGCCGGCGGCCAGGGACTGGGGGACCCCCTCGGAGACGAGCCGGCCGGCCGTCTCCGAGGCCTGCTCGGTGAGGTCGTCCTCGCCGAACGTTACGGACACTGACATGTGTTCCCTCATGCCTTCTTCAGCTCGGCGGTGACGGTCGCCAGCAGGTCGGTCCAGGAGGCCTCGAACTTGTCCACGCCGTCCTCCTCCAGGAACCTCACGACGTCGTCGTAGTCGATGCCGATCTCCTTGAGCGCGGCCATGGTGTTCCAGGCCTCCTCGTAGGAGGGGCGGACCGTGTCACCGGTGATCCTGCCATGGTCGGCGGCCGCCTCGAGGGTCTTCTCCGGCATCGTGTTGACGGTGCCGGAGGTGACCAGCCCGTCGACGTAGAGGGTGTCGGGGTAGTCGGGGTTCTTGGTACCGGTGGAGGCCCACAGGGGGCGCTGCGGCCGGGCTCCGGCCAGGGCCAGTGCCTGCCAGCGCGGGGAGGCGACGACCTCCTCGAAGGCGGCGAAGGCCAGCCGGGCGTTGGCGAGCGCGGCCTTGCCCTTCAGCGCCAGGGCCTCGGGGGTGCCGATCTTGTCCAGGCGCTTGTCGATCTCGCCGTCCAGCCGGCTGACGAAGAACGAGGCCACCGACTCGATGTTCGACAGGTCGAGGCCCTTGGCCTTGGCCTGCTCAAGGCCGCTCAGCCAGGCGTTCATCACGGCGCGGTAGCGTTCCAGGGAGAAGATCAGCGTGACGTTGACGCTGATGCCCTCGGAGATCGCCTGGGTGATCGCGGGCAGGCCCTCGACGGTGGCCGGGATCTTGATGAACAGGTTGGGCCGGTCGACCAGCCACCACAGCGCGCGCGCCTCGGCGACGGTCTTCTCCGTCTCCCTGGCCAGGCGCGGGTCGACCTCGATCGACACCCGGCCGTCCACGGTGCCGGTGGCGTCGTAGACGGGGCGCAGCACGTCGGCGGCCCAGCGGATGTCGTAGGTGGTGATGGAGCGCACCGCCTCCTCGACGTCGACGCCGCGGATCTTCAGATCGTGCAGCTGGGTGTCGTAGGCGTCGCCCTTGCTCAGCGCGGAGGCGAAGATCGTCGGGTTGGAGGTGACGCCGACCACCTGCCGGTCGCGGATCAGCGACTGGAGATTGCCGGTGCGCAGACGCTCGCGGCTGATGTCGTCCAGCCAGATGGAGACGCCCTGCTCGGAGAGTTTCCTCAGGATCTCACTCATGATCAGTTTCCTGTCGTCTCGCCCTTGTCGGCTCCGGTCTTGGCGAGGCTCGCCTTGGCTGCGGCGACCACGCGCTCGGCGGTCAGGCCGAACTGCTCATAGAGGGTCTTGTAGGGAGCCGAGGCACCGAAGTGCTCCAGGCTGACCACTTCCCCGTCATCTCCTACGAACTCCCGCCAGCCCAGTGAGATTCCCGCCTCCACCGCCACGCGCGCGCGGACCGAGGAGGGCAGCACCGTCTGCCGGTAGGCCGTGTCCTGGGCGTGGAACCACTCCACACACGGCATCGACACGACCCGGGTGGCGATGCCCTCCGCCTCCAGGATCTCGCGGGCCTCGACGGCCAGCTCGACCTCGGAGCCGGTGCCGATCAGGACCACCGCGGGCTGCCCGTTGGAGGCCTCCCGCAGGATGTAGCCGCCGCGGGCGACCTTCGTCGCGTCGCGGGTGCCCTCGTAGACCGGCAGGTTCTGGCGGGTCAGCGCCAGCGCGGCCGGGCGGTCGTTGTGCTCGAGCACGACCTGCCAGGCGGCGGCGGTCTCGTTGGCGTCGGCGGGGCGGACCACGTCGAGGCCGGGGATGGCGCGCAGCGCCCACAGGTGCTCGACGGGCTGGTGCGTCGGGCCGTCCTCGCCCAGGCCGATGGAGTCGTGCGTCCACACGTAGGTGACCGGCAGCTTCATCAGCGCCGCCAGCCGCACGGCCGGACGCATGTAGTCGCTGAAGACCAGGAACGTGCCACCGTAGGGGCGGGTGCCGTTGTGCAGCGCGATGCCGTTGAGGATCGCCCCCATGCCGTGCTCGCGGATGCCGAAGTGCAGCGTGCGGCCGTAGGGGTTGCCGGGGAAGTCCCTGGTCTGGAACTCCTCGGGGATGAAGGACGGCTCGCCCTTCATCGTGGTGTTGTTGGACTCGGCCAGGTCGGCCGAGCCGCCCCACAACTCGGGCAGCACCGGCGCGAGGCTGTTGAGCACCTCGCCGGAGGCCTTGCGGGTGGCGATGGAGGAGCCGGCCTCGAAGAGCGGCAGCGCCTCGCTCCAGCCGGCGGGGAGCTGCCGCACGGAGATGCGGTCGAACTCGGCGGCGCGCTCGGGGTTGGCCTCGCGCCAGCTCTGGTAGAGCTTGTCCCACTCGGCCCGCGCGGCGCGGCCGCGCTCGACGACCTCGCGGGCGTGCTCGAGGACCTCGGCGGGGACGTCGAAGCTCTTGGTCTCGTCAAGGCCCAGGATCTTCTTGGTGGCGGCGACCTCGTCGGCGCCCAGCGCCGAGCCGTGGATCTTGCCGGTGTTCTTCTTGTTGGGGGCGGGCCAGCCGATGATCGTGCGCAGCCGGATGAACGACGGCCTGCCGGTCTCGGCGCGGGCGGCCTCCAGCGCCTGGTGCAGCGCCTCGACGTCCTCGACGTAGTCGCCGGTCCGCGTCCAGTCGACGGTCTGGGTGTGCCAGCCGTACGCCTCGTAGCGCTTGACGACGTCCTCGCTCAGCGCGATCTGGGTGTCGTCCTCGATCGAGATGTGGTTGCTGTCGAAGACGACGGTCAGGTTGCCCAGCCTCTGGTGGCCCGCGAGGGCGCTGACCTCGTGGCTGATGCCCTCCTCGATGTCCCCCTCGGAGGCGATGCACCAGATGTGGTGGTCGAACGGGCTCGCGCCCTGCGCCGCGTCCGGGTCGAACAGGCCGCGCTCGCGGCGGGCGGCCATGGCCATGCCGACCGCGTTGCCCAGGCCCTGGCCCAGCGGCCCCGTGGTGGTCTCGACGCCGACGGTGTGGCCGTGCTCGGGGTGGCCGGGGGTCAGGCTCTCCCACTGGCGCAGCGCCTTGAGGTCGTCCAGGCTCAGGCCGTAGCCCGACAGGTAGAGCTGGATGTAGAGGGTCAGGCTGGTGTGACCGGCCGAAAGGACGAACCGGTCACGGCCCACCCAGGAGGGGTCTGACGGATCATGCCGCATCACCTGCTGGAACAGCAGGTACGCGGCGGGCGCCAGGCTCATCGCGGTGCCCGGGTGGCCCGAGCCCGCCTTCTCTACCGCATCCATGGCCAGGGCCCGTACGACATCGACCGCGCGGCGGTCCAGGTCGCTCCATTCAAGGGCTGGCACGAGTTCGCTGCTCAACTGCTCGGTCTCCGGATCTAATAGTGTGATGGTGGCGCCGGTCTGGTATTTCCCGCCCACATGGGACCCTAACGGTTTCGGCCGCGCTACCGTGGCGTAGGTCGACCAGGTGCGGGTCCACGGGACTCATGGGCGGTTCCCCGGCGGTTGTCGTCTCGCGCCGCTTCCGCACCCCGTGCCGGGACCGGCCCCCCCTGCAACTACAGTGAGTCCTCAAGGCTGGCTGGTGCCCGCATTCACGGATCCGCTCTAATCAGAGGTTACGCGTTGACCCCGCACGTGCTGGAAGCGCCTTAGATGGTGCTCACCGACAAGCAATCGACGGTCCCGCCCGAGGCGGGCACGGCCGCAGGCGTCGTGCCTCGCTCCTTCGGCGACGTCGTGAAGGCCTACGTCGCCCTCACGAAGCCGCGGATCATCGAGCTGCTGCTGATCACGACGCTGCCGGTGATGTTCCTGGCGGCCAAGGGCCTGCCACCGCTGTGGATCGCCGTCAACACCCTGGTGTTCGGCACCCTGTCGGCGGGCAGCGCGAACGCCCTGAACTGCTACATCGACCGTGACATCGACGCGGCCATGCGCCGCACCCGGCGCCGCCCGCTCGCCCGCGACCTGGTGCCGCCGACCAATGCGCTGATCTTCGGAGTCATTCTCGGGGTGCTGTCGACCCTTGGCCTCGGGTTGACCGTGAACTGGCTCGCCGCCGGCCTGTCGCTGGCCGCGAACCTGTTCTACGTGCTCGTCTACTCGATGATCCTCAAGCGGCGGACCTCGCAGAACGTGGTGTGGGGGGGTATCGCGGGCTGCATGCCGGTGCTGATCGGCTGGGCCGGCGTCACCGGCGGCCTCGACTGGGCCCCCGTGGTGCTCTTCGGCGTGGTGTTCTTCTGGACGCCTCCGCACACCTGGACCCTCGCCATGCGCTACAAGGAGGACTACGCCGCGGCGAAGGTCCCCATGCTCCCGGTGGTCGCCACCGAGCGCCGGGTGGTGCTGGAGAGCATCGTCTACACCTGGGCGACGGTGCTCTGCTCGCTGCTGCTGTGGCCGGTGGCCGGAACCACCCTGCTCTATCCCGCCGTCGCCGCCGTCCTCGGCGCCGCCTGCCTGTGGGAGGTTCACCGCCTCCTCGGCCGGGTCAACGCGGGCAAGACAGGGGTCGATCTGCGCCCGATGCGCTTCTTCCACTGGTCCAACGCCTACCTGGCGTTGCTGTTCCTCGCCGTCGCCATCGACTCGATGTTCGTCTGAGCCCTCTCACCGGTACGCTCTCCTGCCACCTGCCCGTTTCCGCCTCCCGTTCGGGGGGGAGACGTCTCCCGGGTGGGGAACACGTTTTCTTGGCCGGCCCGGGTCGGGCCTGGTCGTGGGGAGGGCAACTCATGGTCGTCGGAAAACCTCGGGAGCCGGATCACCGCTCCGGTCCCGGGACCGTTCCAGCGCTCGGCATGGTTTCCGTATCCGGGGCGTGCAGGGCCGCCCGCCAGGTGCCGATCATAGACCTTCACGCTGGGATGTCCCGGTTTGATTCGTGGGGTGGAAGCCAACGGTTACGGTTACCTCATGGCCAGCCGTGACCCCCGGTGGGTGCTCAGGGACCGCCCGTCGCTCGCGCTGATCACCGGACTCGTCCTGACGGGACTGTGCGGCCTGGTGTCGCTCTCCTTCGACGTGCTGAACGGCGACCCCGTCTATTTCTTCATCGCCCTGATCCTCGCGCTCGCGCCCGTTCCCGTGCTGCTGGCCGCGGTGCTGGCGCTCGACCGGATCGAGCCCGAGCCGCGAGGCAACCTGATCTTCGCGTTCGCCTGGGGAGCGGGCGTGGCGGTCCTGGTCGCCGGGGTCGTCAACTCCCTCGGCCTCGTCTACATCGAGAACGCCGCCGGGCTCGGCTACGACTACGCGCGCAACATCGCCGCCACGTTCGGCGCCCCGGTGGTCGAGGAGACGATGAAGGGCCTGGTGCTGCTGGGCCTGCTCAGGTTCAGGCGCGCGGAGCTCGACGGGCCCACCGACGGCATCATCTACGCCAGCATGGTCGGCCTCGGCTTCGCCATGAGCGAGAACGTCAGCTACTACGTGGCCGCGCTCGACGACATGGGCGCGCAGGGCCTGGCGGTGACCGTCGTGCTGCGCGGAGTCCTCTCACCGTTCGCCCACCCGTTGTTCACCTCCATGATCGGTGTCGCGGTGGCCTACGCGGCGCAGCGCCGGGGGTCTGGCCGGATCTTCGTCATCGCCGCCGGGTGGATCGGCGCGATGCTGCTGCACGGCATCTGGAACGGCTTCGCCTCCTACGTCGGCTTCGCCGGCCTGGCCATCGCCTACCTGTTGCTGATGATCGTGCTGTTCGTGCTGATCTGGATCATCTTCCGCGACCGCAAGCGGATCATCGGGCTCATCCAGACCTACCTGCCCGCCTACTGGGCGACGGGGCTGGTCTCCTCGTACGACATCGCGATGCTCTCCTCCCTGCCGGGGCGCCGCCACGCCAGGCAGTGGGCCAGGAACAACGGCGGCAGGACGGGACTGCGGGCGATGAGCGACTACCAGCTCGCGGCCACCGAGCTGGGCCTGCTCCACGAGCGGGCCAGGGGGCATGTGATCGACGAGCGTACGTTCAACGAGGAGCAGCGGGCGCTGCTGGAGTGCATGGCCGCCTCCCGCGCCCAGTTCCCCCCGCAGCCGCCACCACCGCCACCGCAGCCCCCCGGCGGCAACGTCCCGCCGGGGTACGGGCCCGGCGCCCGGCCGCCGGGCGGCTCGCCGTATCCGTGGGGCGGTACCCCCGGGACCTCGGGGCATCCCGACGCCGCTCAGTGGCGTCCGCCCCCCGGGCGCGGCGTTCACCCCGACTGAAGCGCGGCCTCCAGGGAGGTCTCGCGCGGCCCGGGGAAGACGGGAGCGGAGTCGAGGACCACGGCGTCGAGGAGGCCCTTCGCGGAGGCGGCGAACTCGCGGGCCGCGTAGGCGTAGGTGGAGGCCCACCGCTGGGAGGAGTCGTCGCCCACGCCGAAGGTCTCCAGGCCCGCCGTACGGCACAGGGTGACGGCCCTGGGCAGGTGGAAGAGCTGGGTGACCACGGTGAGGCGGGTGGCGCCGAACACGGCGCGGGCACGCACGCACGAGTCCCAGGTGTCGAAACCGGCGTAGTCGAGGACGAGCGCCCTGGCCGGTATGCCACGGGCGAGCAGGTAGTCGCGCATCACGGTCGGCTCGTCGTACTCGATCCGCCCGTTGTCGCCCGACAGCAGGATCGCCCTGACCTTGCCGGCCCGGTACAGCTCGGCGGAGATGTCCAGCCGTCTGGCCAGCATCGGGGAAGGGGTGCCCCCGAAGGCGGCCGCCCCCAGCACCAGCGCCACCGGCGCCTCGGGAACCCCGGCGATCCAGCCGGGTGAGGAGTCCGCGATCACCCGGTGGCCGGAGCTGGCCAGCCAGGCCCAGGTCAGCGGTGCGACGGCCAGGACGCTCAGCAGCACCGCGCCCTGGTAGGAGAGCCGGAGGAACCTTCGCGACAGCGGCATCCGGCCATTGTCGCGGTCAGGTGACGGCCGAGTCGAACGCGTCCGGGGGGTCAGGATCCTCCGGATCGGTTTCCACGCGGCCGTCGCGGGCCTTTCACGGCGGGAGCGGAGCCGACGGTCAGGCCGGGACCCGGTCGAGCTGGTCCGCGCTCTCGGCGGCCGTCGCGCCCGCCGGGCCGCGTGAGCGCATCGTGAACACCACCCGCAGCGCGCAGACCCAGACCAGGGTCGAGCCGAGCACGTGGAGGTTGACCAGGGCCGCGGGCACGCCCAGGAAGTACTGGACGTATCCGATTCCGCCCTGCGCCACCTCCACGCCGAGCAGCGTCCAGGCGGCCCGCCGGGCGTGCCCGGGCGCGTCGGTGATGTGCAGCGCGAACGCCAGCGCGAAGGTGAGGCCGACCACCAGGTAGGCGACGTCGGCGTGGATCCTCGCCACGGTCTCGATGTCGAAGTCGAACCGGGAGGCCATCACGTCCCCGGAGTGCGGCCCGGTGCCGGTCACCACCACGCCCACGACGAGCAGGACGAACACCGCGGCGGTGAGCACGAAACCGAGTGTGCGGACGTGCTGGTTGACCAGGCGTCGCGGCGGGCCCGCGCCCTCGCCGGCCCGGGCGTACAGCGCGTACGCCGCGGCGATCATGCCGACGGAGACCAGGAAGTGCACGCCCACGGTGACCGGGTTGAGCGCGGTGCGCACGACCAGGCCGCCCCAGAGTCCCTGCACGGCCACGCCGATCGGCTGCAGCCAGGCCAGCCTGACCAGATCGGGGCGGCGGGGCAGCAGCCGCAGGGCGGCGAGCAGGCAGGCCAGGCCGATGGCCAGCACCAGAAAGGTCAGCAGCCGGTTGCCGAACTCGATCGCCATGTTGATCGGTGAGATGTCGTCGTGGGCCACCGGGATGAAGCTGTCCGGCGTGCACCTGGGCCAGGTGGGGCAGCCCAGGCCGGAGCCGGTGACCCGCACCGCGGCACCCGTCACCGTGATCCCGACGTTGGCCGCCACCGACGCCAGCGCCCAGCGGCGCAGGGTGCGGAAGGTCGGCGGCCCCACGATCCAGGTCAGTTTCGCGGTCCGCAGACGGGTCTGGTCAAGGAGGTGCTTCACGGCTCACATGCTAGGCGGCGAGGAGGGCGGTCCCGCCGTGGCCCCCTGGCGCCGGGGCCGGTACGGAGGCTTTCGCCCCGGTCGGTTCACGCCTGCCGGCATCTCGGGCAGGGGCCGCTCACCTCGGACGGCGTGCCTCACGGGTCCACGGGTAGGGGTGGGCTGAGCCGGTGGCACGCCCGTGACGTCCGGTCCGGTGCATTGATCCATAAAAAGGTATGTGACATATTACTGGCGAGCCCGGGAGCGAGGTGAGTCATGCCGGACGTCGTGGTCGTCGGAGCCGGGGTCGTCGGCGCCGCCTGCGCCTACTACGCCGCCCGCGCGGGGCTGGACGTGGTGGTCGTCGACCGGGGGGCGGTGGCGGGCGGCACGACGGGCGCGGGCGAGGGCAACGTGCTGGTCTCCGACAAGGAGCCGGGCCCCGAACTCGACCTGGCGCTGCTCTCCAACCGGCTCTGGCGTGACCTGGCCGCCGACGGGCCCGACGGTGGGCCCGACGGTGGGTTCGAGTTCGAGGCCAAGGGCGGCCTGGTGGTCGCCGAGACGGACGAGGTGCTTGAGGCACTCACCGGCCTGGCGGGCAGGCAGGGCGTCGAGTGCGTCGCCGTCGCCGCCGGAGAGCTCGGCGACTACGAGCCACACCTGGCGAAAGGGCTCGCCGGTGGCGTGTTCTACCCGCACGACGCCCAGGTGCAGCCGATGCTGGCGGCGGCCAGGCTCATCCGGCGGGGCGCGGAACGGTTCGGGCACGGCGCCCTGATGCTGCGCACCGGTGTCACGGTGACCGGCTTCCTCCGCGCCGGCGACCGGGTCGCCGGCGTCACCACCTCCTGCGGCGACATCCTCGCCGGAGCCGTCGTCAACGCCGCGGGTACCTGGGGCGGCGAGATCGCCGCGCTGGCCGGGGTGCGCGTACCCATCCTGCCCAGGCGCGGTTTCATCCTGGTCACCGAGCCACTCGCCGGGCCGCTCATCAGGCACAAGGTCTACACCGCCGACTACGTCACCGCGGTGGCCAGCGACTCGGAGGGGCTGGAGACGTCCGCCGTCGTGGAGAGCACCCCGTCGGGGCCGGTGCTCATCGGCGCCAGCCGCGAGCGGGTCGGCTTCGACCGCACGGTCTCCGTGCCGGTGCTCGAACGCCTCGCCCGCCAGGCCGTCGAGCTGTTCCCCGTCCTGGCGGCCTACCGGGTGATCCGGGCCTACTGCGGTTTCCGTCCCTACTGCCCCGACCACCTGCCGGTGATCGGCGAGGATCCCCGGGTCCCCGGGCTCTACCACGCCTGTGGCCACGAGGGCGCGGGTATCGGCCTGGCCCCGGCCACCGGCCACCTGATCGCCCGGCTCCTGGCAGGACTCCGCCCCGAGGTGGACCTCGCCCCCTTCCGTCCGGACCGTTTCCCGCTGGAGGCGTCATGACCCAGGGTGTCCGATGAGGGGGCCGTACCGCCTGGTGCGGGCGCGGCCGGAGCCGGAGTTCGAGATCAGCGTGGACGGCGCCCCCGTCGCGGTGATCCCAGGCCAGAGTGTCGGCGCCGCCATGCACGGCGCGGGCATCCGCTCGTGGCGCACCACCAGGTTCGGCGGGCGCCCGCGCGGGCTCTTCTGCGGCATCGGGGTCTGCTTCGACTGCCTGGTCACGGTGAACGGGGTCCCCTCCCTGCGTGCCTGCCTGACCGAGGCCCGCCCAGGAGACCTGGTCACCACCGGGGACGCTCCGGTGCGGGACGTTCCCGGCGCCGGAGGGGGGCGGTGAGCGGCCGATGACCCAGATCCACGACCTGGCCGTCGTCGGCGCGGGTCCCGCCGGGGTCGCGGGCGCGCTCACCGCCGCCCTGGCCGGGCTGGACGTCGTGCTGGTCGACGGGGCCGGACGACCGGGCGGCCAGTACTTCCGGCGCCCCGCCGAGGGGTTCCACGCCGCCAGGCCCGGCGCGCTCCACCACGGCCTGGACAGGTTCACCCGCCAGTGGGAGACGCTCCGCGAGCGCGCCGAGGTACTGCTGAGCACGCGGGTCTGGGCCGTCGAGCGCGCGGACGGGACGATCACCGTGCGCTGCCTGGAGGGAGACCGCGAGGAACGGCCCCGTACGGTGACCGCGCGCGGGCTGCTGGTCGCCACCGGCGCCCACGACAGGCCGCTGCCGTTCCCCGGCTGGGACCTGCCGGGCGTGCTCACCGCGGGCGGTGCGCAGGCACTGCTCAAGGGTGACCTGGTCCTCGCGGGCCGCAGGGTCGTGGTCGCGGGTACCGGCCCCTTCCTGCTCCCGGTCGCCGCGGGCCTGGCGGACGCGGGGGCCCAGGTGCTCGGCGTGCACGAGGCCAACCGCAGGTTCGGGCTCGCCAGGCATCCGCTGCTCGCCGCCGGCCGGGCGGCGGAGGCCCTCGGGTACGTGGCGCGCCTGGCCCGCCACCGGGTTCCCTACCGTGGCCGTGAGGCGGTGATCGCCGCGCACGGTGAGACCGCGCTGACCCACGTCACCGTGGCGAGCCTGGACCCCGCCTGGCGGCCGCTCTCGACGAGAACCGTCGCCTGCGACACCCTCGCCTGCGGCTACGGTTTCGTCCCCCGGCTCGACCTGCCCCTCCAGCTGGACTGCGCCACCCGCCGCGACCCCGACGGCGGCCCGGTCGTCGCGGTGGACGCGGGCATGCGCACCAGCGTGCCCGGCGTCTACGCGGCGGGGGAGGCCACCGGTGTCGGCGGGGCCGCGCTCGCCGAGGTGGAGGGCCGGATCGCGGGCCGGGCCGCGGCCGCCGACCTGGGCCGCCCCACGCCGCCCGACCCCGCCCTGTCCCGGCGCAGGGACCGGCTCGCCGCCTTCGCGCGAGCCCTGCAGGGCGCCTACCCGCTACGGCCGGGCTGGCAGGACTGGCTCCGCGACGACACGCTGGTGTGCCGCTGCGAGGAGGTGCCCCTGTCGGCGGTACGCGAGGCCCAGGCCATGGGCGCCGTCGACGCGCGCTCGGTCAAGCTGCTGGCGCGCCCGGGGATGGGGTGGTGCCAGGGCCGGATGTGCGGCTACGCGGTCGCCTGCCTCGTCGGCGAGGATCCCGCGCCGCCCCGGCGCCCGATCGCCCAGCCCGTCAGGCTCGGCGACCTCGCCGCGCGGACCCCGGCCTCCCCGGACCGGCGGGGAACCCTCCCCGACCCGGACGGGCCGGAGCCCCCTGACTTCGTACCGGCTTGAACCCCCCTCGGAAGGATGAAGCATGGCGACCCGCGTGAAACCCTGGCACGGCGTGACGGTGGCCACCGCGCTGCCCCTGCGCATGGACCTCTCGGTCGATCTGGACGGCTACGCCGAGCACTGCCGGTGGCTGGTCGCCTCCGGCTGTGACGGCGTCGTGCCGAACGGGTCGCTGGGGGAGTACCAGACGCTGACCTCCCAGGAACGGGCCTCGGTGGTGGAGACCGCGGTCGCGGCCGTCGGTGGCGACCGCGTCATGCCGGGCGTCGCGGCCTACGGCGCCCTGGAGGCCCGCCGCTGGGCCGAGCAGGCCGGTGCGGCCGGGTGCCGCGCGGTGATGCTGCTCCCGCCGAACGCCTACCGCGCCGACGACAGGACGGTGCTGGAGCACTACCGCGAGGTGGCCAGGGCCGGTCTGCCGGTGGTGGCCTACAACAACCCCTTCGACACCCGGGTGGACCTCACCCCACGCCTGCTGGCCGCCCTGCACTCCGAGGGCCTGATCGCGGGCGTCAAGGAGTTCAGCGGCGACGTCCGCCGGATCTACGAGATCGCCGAGCTGGCCCCGGGGCTGGACGTGCTGGCCGGAGCCGACGACGTGCTGCTCGAACTGGTCACCGCCGGAGCGGTCGGCTGGGTGGCCGGCTTCCCCAACGCGCTGCCCGCCTCGACGGTCGCCCTCTACCGGGCGGCCGCCGCCGGGGACACGGCCACCGCGCTTCCGCTCTACCGAGCGCTGCACCCGCTGCTCCGCTGGGACTCCAAACCGGTGTTCGTGCAGGCCATCAAGCTCTCCATGGACCTGGCCGGGCGCCACGGCGGCCCGTGCCGCCCGCCCAGGCTCGGGCTCCCCGGCGAGCAGGAGGCCGCGGTCCGCGCGGCCACCGAGAAGGCCCTGGCCGAGGGCCTGCGGTAGGCCGGTCCCGTTTTCCCTTTCTCGCGAGGAGAGTCGATGAGGACGAAGAGGGTCTTCCACGCGGTGGACTCCCACACCGAGGGCATGCCCACCCGGGTGATCACCGGGGGAGTGGGGGTCATTCCCGGTGTGACCATGGCCGAGCGGCGCGAGCACTTCCTGGCCGAGATGGACCACCTGCGGACCCTGCTCATGTACGAGCCCCGCGGCCACTCGGCGATGAGCGGGGCCATCCTGCAGCCGCCCACCCGGCCCGACGCCGACTACGGCGTGCTCTACATCGAGGTGTCGGGCTGCCTGCCCATGTGCGGGCACGGCACCATCGGCGTCGCCACGGTCCTCGTCGAGACCGGGATGGTGGAGGTCGCCGAGCCGGTCACCACCATCAGGCTGGACACCCCGGCCGGGCTGGTCGTCGCCGAGGTCAGGGTCGAGGACGGGGCCGCCACCGAGGTGACCATCACCAACGTGCCCTCCTTCAGCGCGGGGCTGGACCGTGTCGTCAAGGTGCCCGGCATCGGCGAGGTCGCCTACGACCTCGCCTACGGCGGCAACTACTACGCGATCCTGCCGATCGAGTCCGTGGGCCTGCCGTTCGAGCGCTCGCACGGCCGGCGGATCCTCGACGCGGGGCTGGCCGTCATGGGGGCGATCAACGAGCAGGACGAGCCGGTGCACCCGCTGGCCCCCGGTATCAGGGGCTGCCATCACGTGCAGTTCACGGCGCCGGGCTCCGACGCCAGGCACTCGCGGCACGCGATGGCGATCCATCCCGGCTGGTTCGACCGCTCGCCCTGCGGCACCGGCACCAGTGCCAGGATGGCCCAGCTGCACGCCAGGGGCGAGCTCCCGATGGACACCGATTTCGTGAACGAGTCGTTCATCGGCACCCGGTTCGTCGGGCGGCTCGTCGGGGAGACGGAGGTGGCGGGCCTGCCCGCGGTGGTCCCCGCCATCACCGGGCGGGCGTGGGTCACCGGCACCGCCCAGTACTTCCTCGACCCCCGCGACCCGTTCCCCGAGGGTTTCCTCCTCTGACCCGCTACCCCGCCGACCTGCTGACATCTGGATTGACCGGGCCTGACCCGCCGCTCTCCGGCCGGTCGGCCCCGGTCGGCCCCCCGGCTGGCCCGCAGTCGGTCGTACCCGGTCTGACCAGCGGAGACGTCACCGTTCCCGGCTCCGGTGGCGATCCGTGTCCCGGTGGGTCGCAGCTTGCGGAAGAAGCGGTGTCCTAACGCTAACGATCTTGTTTTGGGCCTTGACGCGTCCTTCGAAATGCACGTGCAATGTCACACATCGCCAGATGTGAGGAGCAGCACATGCGTGCCATCCCCCTGAAATCCTTCACGTCGCTGGCCGTTCTCGGCCTCCTGGTCACCGGGTGTGGCCAGGGACTGCTCGGCGGTGGTGACGGCGCCGGGCAGACCGCGGCCGGGAAGGAGGAGCCGATCGTCCTCGGCATGCTGATCCCGCAGTCGGGCAGCGAGGCCGCCATCGGTCCCTACATGAGCAACGCGGCGCAGCTCGCGATCGACGAGATCAACGCCAAGGGCGGCGTGCTCGGCCGCAAGCTGGAACTGAAGACCGCCGACGACGGCTGTGACGCCCAGTCGGCCGCCGCCGGCGCCAACAAGCTGGTCACCGAGGGAATCGACGTCTCGGTGGGCGGCTACTGCTCCGGAGCGACGCTCCCCACCCTGCCGATCTTCGGCAAGGCCGGCATTCCCATGATCATTCCGGCTGCCAACTCCCAGGAGCTGGTCGACCAGAAGCTCAAGCACGTCTTCCTGATCAACGGCACCGGCTCCCAGCAGGCCGCGGCCGCGGAGAAGTGGATCACCAAGCAGGGGTCCAAGAGCGTCGCGCTGATGCACGACAACACCAGCTACTCCAAGGACATCGCGCTGCGCACCCAAGCCCTGCTGGAGGCCCCCGGCGGGGCCGAGGCCGCAGTCACCGAGGCGGTCACCCCGAAGGAGAGCGACTACAGCGCCAACATCACCAACGTGCTGGCCAAGAAGCCCGACTTCGTCTACTGGACCGGTTACTTCCAGGAGGGCGGCCTGATCGCGCGCCAGCTCCGGCAGGCCGGGTACAAGGGGTCCATCATGGTCGGCGACGGCTCGGTCTCTCCCAAGCTGGTCGAGATCGCCGGAGCCGAGGCCGCCGAGGGCCTCTACGCCACGATGACCCAGACCCCCGACACCCTGGAGGGCGCCGAGGGCTGGATCGACGCCTACAAGAAGAAGTACGGTGCCGAGCCGGGCCCGTACTCCAACCAGGCCTACGACGCGGTACGACTGGCCGCGGAGGCGGTCACCAAGGCGGGCGGCACCGACGGAACCAAGGTCATCGCGGCGCTTGAGGCGATCGACGGCTTCCCGATGTTCTCCGGGCCGCTGAAGTTCACCCCCGAACACACCCTGGCCAACGGAGGCTTCCAGATCCTCGTCGTCAAGAGCGACAAATTCGCCCTGCAGGACTCCCTGAAGTGACGCAACTCATCTGGAACGGGCTGTTCGTCGGCTCGTTCTACGCCCTGGTGGCCCTGGGTTACAGCATGGTCTACGGGATCATCAAGCTGCTCAACTTCGCCCACGGCGACCTGTACATGCTCGGCGCGTTCGCCGGCTTCGCCATCCTCGGCGCGGTCGGCGGCGTGTCCTCCGCCATGGCCCTGCCGCTGCTGCTCGCGGTGCTCCTGGCGACCATGGTCGTCACCGGCCTGGCCGGGGTGGCGCTGGAGCGGATCGCCTACCGGCCGCTACGCCGCGCCCCGCGGCTGTCCCTGCTGATCACCGCCGTCGGCGCCTCCTTCGCCCTGGAGTACGGGATGCGCGCGGTGGCCGGGGCCGACCCCCGGGTCTACCCGGTGCGGCTGGGCGGTACCTCGCTGGAGGTCCTCGGCGCCAGGATCACCCCGCAGCAACTCGTCCTGATCGGCGTGGCGGTGCTGCTGATGGCCGGGCTCAACCTGCTGGTCACCCGGACCCGCGAGGGCAGGGCGATGCGGGCCATCGCGCTGGATCCGCGTACCAGCGCGCTGATGGGCATCGACGTCAACGCGGTGATCTCCCGCGCCTTCTTCGTCGGCTCGGCCCTGGCGGGGGCCGCGGGCGTGATGGCGGGGGCCTACTACGGGAAGATCGACTTCATGATGGGCTTCCTGATCGGCCTCAAGGCCTTCACGGCGGCGGTCATCGGCGGCATCGGCAACATCCCCGGCACCATGCTCGGCGGCCTGCTCCTCGGGCTGCTGGAGTCGTTCGGCACGTTCTGGCTGGGCGGCGAGTGGCGGGACGTGTTCGCCTTCGGGGTGCTGATCCTGTTTTTGACGGTGCGGCCCACCGGCCTGCTCGGCGAGCGTGTGACGGAGCGGGTGTGAGCGCGACCAAGGTCCGCCGTCTCGGCACGGACTCACCGCCCAGCAGGGCCTCGAAGCTGCTGCAGAACCGCCGGGCCGGGCTCGCGGGGCTGCTGGTCGCGCTGCTGGCCCCCTTCGTCGACGCCACGCCGTACGCGCTGTCGGTCATGACCAGCGCGGCCATCGCGGTGATGCTCGCCGCCGGGCTGAACATCGTGGTCGGCTACTGCGGCCTGCTCGACCTGGGCTACGTCGCCTTCTTCGCGGTCGGCGCCTACACCAGCGGGGTGCTGGCCACCCGCCTGGAGTTGCCGCTGCTCGCCACGGTGCCCGCCGTGATCGTGGTCACGGTCGTCGCCGGGATCGTCATCGGCGCGCCGACGCTGCGGCTGCGCAGTGACTACCTCGCCATCGTGACGCTCGGCTTCGGTGAGATCATCCGGATCACCGCCAACAACCTGGACGTCACCGGCGGCCCCTCGGGCATCTACGGCATCCCGCACCTGGTCGAAGGTCCGGTGGCCTTCTACTACCTCACCGTGGTCGTCGTCTCGCTGGCCGTCCTCGGCGCGGCCAGGCTGGGCCGCTCCCGCCTGGGCCGGGCCTGGCGCTTCGTCCGGGAGGACGAGGACGCGGCTGAGGCGATGGGCGTGCACACCTACCGGGTCAAGCTCGCCGCCTACGTGGCGGGGGCGGTCTGGGGCGGCCTGGCCGGGGTGCTGTTCGCCGCGCACCTGTCGGCCATCTCGCCGGGCAGCTTCACCTTCCTGTCGTCGGCGCTGGTGCTGATGGCCGTGGTCCTCGGCGGCATGGGCTCGATGCCCGGCGTCGTCGTCGGGGCCGTCGTGATCAGCATCCTGCCGGAGATCCTGCGCGACCTCGCCGACTACCGGTTCTTCCTTTTCGGCGTCCTGCTCATCGCCTTCATGCTGCTGCGCCCGCAGGGGCTCTGGCCGGCCCGTTCCAAGGAGGTCCCTTGAGCCTGTTGAGCGTGGCCGACCTGCGCCTGTCCTTCGGCGGGCTGGTGGCCATCGACGGCCTGTCGTTCTCGGTGGGCGAGGCGGAGATCGTCTCGGTGATCGGGCCCAACGGGGCGGGCAAGACGTCGGCCTTCAACTGCGTCACCGGCTTCTACCGGCCCACCTCGGGCCGGATCACCCTGCGCGGAAGGGACCTGCCCGGACTGCGGCCCTCGGCCATCGCGGGCCTGGGCGTCGCGCGGACCTTCCAGAACCTGCGCCTGTTCGGCGAGCTGTCGGTCCTGGACAACGTGCGTGCCGGATCGCACCTGTGGTTGCGCCAGAGCGTCCTGGACGCCCTGCTGCACACCCCGCGCTACCGGCGCTCCGAGCGCGAGTGCACCGAGCAGGCACACCACTGGCTGGACTTCGTCGGCCTGCGCGGCGACCGGTACGGGCAGGCCAGAGCCCTGCCCTACGGCGAGCAGCGCCGCACCGAGATCGCCCGCGCCCTGGCCCGCCGGCCCGACCTGCTGCTGCTCGACGAGCCCGCGGCCGGGCTCAACCACGGCGAGAAGGCGGAGATGCTCGACCTGATCCGGCGCATCCAGGCGCTCGGCGTGGCCATCGTGCTCATCGAACACGACATGGGGCTGGTCATGGAGGTCTCCGAGCGCGTGGTCGTGCTCAACTTCGGCAGGGAGATCGCCGACGGCCGCCCCGAGGACGTCCGGCGCGACCCGGCGGTCATCGAGGCATACCTCGGCGGCGATCCCGCCGCCCTGGAGGAGACCGCCCTGGGGGAGACCGTGCTGGAGGAGGAGATCGCGGGGCAGGACGCCCGGGGGAAGGACAGCGGGGGGAAGGGCGGTTCGGGGAAAGAGGACTCGGCCGGGAGCGACGCGCATGCTTGACATCGACCGGCTGAACGTCCACTACGGCGGCGTGCACGCCCTGCGCGGCCTGTCCCTCGGCGTCGCCGAGGGCGAGATCGTCGCCCTGCTGGGAAACAACGGTGCGGGCAAGACCACCACGCTGGCCGCGGTCTCGGGGCTGCTGCGCCCCAGCGGCGGCAGGGTGCTCTTCGACGGCCACGAGATCACCGGCCGGAAGCCGCACAGGATCACCGCCCGCGGCCTGGTGCACGTCCCCGAGGGCCGCAGGATCTTCAGCACGCTCAGCGTCCACGAGAATCTCCAGCTGGGCGGCTACCTGCTCCGCGACCAGGCGGAGATCCGCAGGCGGATCGAGCACGTGTACGAGCTGCTGCCCCGCCTGGCCGAGCGGCGCGCCCAGCAGGGGGGCACGCTGTCGGGTGGCGAGCAGCAGATGCTCGCCATCGGCAGGGCACTGGTCACCGGACCCCGGCTGCTGCTGCTGGACGAGCCGTCCATGGGCCTGGCACCGCTGGTCGTCGCCTCGGTCATGAAACTCATCGCGGGCATCAACGCCGAGGGCACCTCGGTGCTGCTCGTCGAGCAGAACGCCGTCGCCGCCCTCGGGATCGCGCACCGTGGTTACGTGATCGAGAACGGCGAGTGCGTCCTCGACGGACCCGCCGCCGAGCTCCGCCGGGACCCCCGGGTGGCCGAGGCCTACCTCGGCGGGGGTTAGGGGAGACGGGGCCGCCGCCGGTGCCGTGCCTTCCGGATGAGGGCACCGGGTGTTCGGGAGCACGCGCATGGCCTGGGAGGATGTGAAGGTGGCGGGCTCGGCCCACCAGGTGTGGACACGAGCGACACGAGAGGGTTGGGTATGGCTCCTAGGGCGGACGGCCGGCCCGACCTGCCGGCTGTGAGTGAGCGGCAGAGCCTGCGGGAGCAGGTGGCGCACGCGCTCAGGGCGGCACTGATCACCGGTGAGATGAGACCCGGCATGGTCTACTCCGCCCCGGCCCTCGCCGCCCAGTTCGGCGTCTCGGCGACCCCGGTGCGCGAGGCGATGCTCGACCTGGCCAAGGAGGGCCTGGTCGAGGCGGTGCGCAACAAGGGCTTCCGGGTCACCGAGCTGTCCGAGCGCGACCTGGACGAGCTGACCGAGCTCCGCAGGCTGATCGAGGTGCCCACGGTGTCGCAACTGGCCGGCAGACCGGCCGGCACCGTGGGCGCGCCGAACTTCGAGGCGCTCCGCCCGCAGGCCCAGGCGATCGTCGACGCGGCCGAGCGCGGCGACCTGCTCGGTTACGTCGACGCCGACATCCGTTTCCACCTGGACCTGCTCGCCCTGGCGGGCAACTCCCACCTCGTGGAGGTGGTCCGCGACCTGCGCAACCGGGCCCGTCTGTACGGCCTGTCCGCCCTGCACCAACGGGGGGGCCTGGTCGACTCCGCCCGCGAGCACCTCACGCTGCTCGACCTGCTCTCGGCGGGAGACGTGAGCGGTACCGAGCGGCTGATGCGCGAGCACATCCGGCACGTACGCGGCATCTGGGCCAGCCGCCCCGAGTAGCGGCGCGGGTCAGCGCGAGCCGCGGGTGGCGCCGACACTGGCGATGACCACGCAGCCGATGGCGGCCCACTCGCGTACCTGGAGCACCTCGCCCAGTACCAGCAGGCCGACCAGCGCGGCCGCCGCGGGCTCCAGGCTCATCAGGATGCCGAAGACCCGCTTGGGCATCCTGCGCAGCGCCTCCAGCTCTATCGAGTAGGGGATGACCGACGACAGCAGGCCCACCCCGACACCGATCAGCAGCAGTTCGGGCCGGAGCAGGTCGGCGCCGCCCGAGGTGATCCCGAAGGGGGCGATCAGCACGAAGGAGATGATCATCGCCAGGGAGAGGCCGGTGGCCCCGGGGAAGCGCCGGCCGACCGAGGCCGCCAGCAGGATGTAGCCGGCCCAGCAGGCCCCCGCGACCAGGGCGAAGGCGATTCCGGCCCAGCTGATCCTGGAGGCCGAGGTGCCCCACGGGGCCAGCAGCACCACGCCGGAGGCGGCGAGCACGACCCAGAGCAGGTCGAGGCGGCGGCGCGAGGCCGCCACCGCGACACCGAGCGGCCCGAGGAACTCGATCGCCACCGCGATGCCCATGGGCAGCCGGGCCAGCGCCTCGTAGAACGACAGGTTCATCAGGCCAAGCGTCAGGCCGAAGGCCGCGCCCGCCGCGAGGTCCGCCCGGGTCAGTCCCTTCAGCCGGGGCCTGGCGATCATCCCCATGATCAGCGCACCCGTCGCGATCCGCAGGAACACCACCGCGCTCGGTGGCAGCTGGGAGAACAGGTCCTTGGCGAAACCCGCGCCCACCTGCACCGACAGGATGGCCAGCAGCACCAGCCCGGAGGGCGGGATGGCGTCGGAGGCGGCCCTCAGCAGCGCTCCCGGTCTGCGGGGCTCGGCGGGCCCAGGCAGGGCTTCGGCGGTCACGACACTCCTTGTGCCAGGCGCAAAATAGTTAATGGCACCTTACTTGCCGGGGGCTCCCGTTTTCAGCGACGTCCGCGATGCGAGACGGGCTCAGGAAAGAGGACGGCCGCCATGGGACGGGCCACCACGAACCGGAGAGGTCACATCATTCCCAGCGGAAGGTTCGCGAGGTCAGGAAGAGCGACACCGCGGCCCACGCCGCGAGGACCGCCAGCGCGGCGAGAGGCGGTCCCGCCCCCTCGCTCAGGACCGCGCGGAGCCCTCCGCTCAGCGCGGAGATCGGCAGTGACTCCAGCACCGGCCGTACCGGCTCGGGGAACCTGGTCAGCGGGAAGGCGATCCCGCCGCAGGCGAGCAGGACCAGGTAGACCAGGTTCGCCGCGGCGAGCGTGGCCTCGGCGCGCAGCGTGCCGGCCATCAGCAGGCCGAGCCCGCTGAACGCGGCGGTGCCCAGCACGACCAGCAGCAGCACCGCGAGCGGCGAGCCCGCCGGGCGCCAGCCCAGGGCGAGCGCCACCCCGCAGATGACCGTGACCTGGATGACCTCCACGGCGATTACCGCGAGCGTCTTGGCCAGCATCAGCCCGGTCCGCGACAGCGGGGTCGCGCCCAGCCGCTTCAGCACGCCGTAGCGGCGTTCGAAGCCCGTCGCGATGGCCTGCCCGGTGAAGGCGGTGGACATCACGGCCAGCGCGAGCACTCCGGGGGCCATGAAGTCGATGCGGGAACCGCCGCCCACGTCGATGATCGGGGCGACCGAGAGGCCGACGAGCAGCAGCACCGGGATGATCATCGTGAGCAGCAGCTGCTCGCCGTTGCGGAGCATCGCCTGGATCTCCGCGCCCGTCTGGGCCGCCACCATCCGGCGCAGCGGCGCGGCTCCGGGGGCCGGGGTGAGGTCCAGGGTGGTCAAGCGGCTCTCCTGTGGTCTGGCTCGGGCCGCGCCCGGATCCATGCGTGGTGAGGGGGGTGCCGGGAGCGTCACCGGAGCTCGCGCCCGGTCAGCTCCAGGAAGACGTCTTCCAGGGTACGCCGCTCGATGCTGAGGTCGTCGGTGCTCACGCCCTCGGCGGCGCACCAGGTCGTCACGGTGGCCAGCAGGCCGGGCACGACCTGACCCTCGATGATGTAGTGCCCCGCCGGTGACTCCTTGGCCGAGCTGCCGACGGGCAGCGCGGCGAGCAACTCGTCCAGGCAGAGCCCGGGGCGGGCACGGAAGCGCAGTTGCCGCTCGGCGCCGGTGAGGGAGGAGGGGGTGCCCTCGGCGACCACCCGGCCGCGGTCGATGATCACGATCTGGTCGGAGAGCTTCTCCGCCTCCTCCATGTGGTGGGTGGTGAGCACCACCGAGACCCCGCTCGCGCGCAGCTCGCGTACCAGCTCCCAGCAGGCGTGCCTGGCCTGCGGGTCCAGGCCCGCGGTCGGCTCGTCGAGAAAGACCAGCTCGGGACGGCCGATGACCGCTCCGGCCAGCGACACGCGCTGCTGCTGGCCGCCGGAGAGCCTCCGGTACGGGGTGCGGGCGTGCTCGGTCAGCCCCAGCCGTTCCAACAGCGCCGCGGGATCGAGCGGGTGGGCGTGGAAGCGGGCCATCAGCCGCAGCCACTGCCCACAGCGGGTCGCCGGGGGAACGCCGCCCGCCTGGAGCATCACCCCGACCCTGGCCCGCAGCTCCGGCCTGGACGGATCGAGTCCGAGCACCTTCACCCTGCCGCCGTCGGCCCGGCGGAATCCCTCGCAGATCTCCAGCGTGGAGGTCTTGCCGGCCCCGTTGGGGCCCAGCACGGCGGTGACCGCGCCTCGGGCGGCGTTGAAGGTCAGGCCGTCGATAGCGGTCGTTCCGCCGTATCTCTTGACCAGGTCGACGATCTCGACGGCTGGGGATTCCATGGCCACGAGTTTAGGGACCGCGGCCGCCGGTCATGTTCCCGGACCACGCGTCCGGGCCGCTCCATACCGGCCAGGAGTTCCGGCCCTGAGGCGCCGGGGGCTCCCAGAGGGCTTTTACTGGTCAGTGCTTTGAGATTCTTTCTGGGAAATTTCCTAAATCCAGGAATTCGGATGACCTGTTGATGGTTGGGACGCTTCGGCCCCTGCGGGCCCGTCGTGGCCTGCGATCAAAAGGGGAGTACGGATATGACCGCCGTCGTCGGCGAGTCGGACGTGGTGCCGGGCACGCGGCGCAGACTGTTGCTGATCATCCTGGGTGCGCTCTCCGCGATCGGTCCCCTGTCGATCGACATGTATCTGCCGGCCTTCCCGGCCATCGCCGCCGACCTGGGCACCGGGCAGGCACAGGTGCAGCTCACCCTCACCGCCTGCCTCATCGGGGTCTCCGCCGGGCAGGTCGTCGCCGGCCCGCTCAGCGACGTGCGCGGCCGCCGGGGGCCGCTGCTGCTCGGCATCCTCGCCTACGCCGTCGCCTCGCTGCTGTGCGCCTTCTCGCCCTCGGTGTACGGGCTGGTCGGGTTGCGCCTGCTCCAGGGCATCGCGGGCGGCGCCGCGCTGGTGATCGTCCGCGCGGTCGTCCGGGACCTGTACGAGGGGGCGGCCATCGCCCGCATCTTCGCCACCCTCATGCTGGTGACCGGCCTCGCGCCGATCCTGGCCCCGCTCGCGGGCGCGCAGCTGCTCAACCACACCTCCTGGCGGGGTGTCTTCGTCGCGCTGAGCGTCGCCGGCCTGCTGCTGCTGGCCGCCGCGCTGTCGGGGGTGCACGAGACGCTCCCCGCGGACCAGCGTGAGGGCGGGGGGCTGCGGCACACCCTCGTCACCTTCCGGCACCTGTTCGGCGATCGGTCCTTCATGGCCCCCGCCCTGGCCGGAGGGCTGGGCTTCGCGGGCATGTTCGCCTACATCTCCGGATCGCCCTTCGTGCTCCAGGAGGTCTACGAGACCTCGGCGCAGACCTTCTCCCTGGTGTTCGGGCTGAACGCCCTGGGGCTGACCGTCACCGCGCAGATCGGTGGGCGCCTCGCGGGGCGCCGGATCGCCCCGGCCCGGCTGATCCTGATCGGACTGTTCACGAGCGTGGCCGGAGCCGTGACGCTGCTTGCCACGGCGCTGTTCCACCTGCCCCTGCCGGTGCTGGTCGCCGCGCTGTTCGTGATCATGTGTGGTGCGGGCTTCGTCATGCCCGGCAGCGCCGCGCTCGCCCTGGCCGGCCAGCCCCCGCAGATCGCCGGGAGTGCCGCCGCGCTGACGGGTGTGCTGCAGTTCGCGCTCGGCGCGCTCGCCGCACCGCTGGTGGGCCTGGGGGGCGAGGGCTCCGCGCTGCCGATGGCCGTCGTGCTGGCCGGTTTCACCCTCGTCTCGCTCCTGGCCTTCACCGGGCTGCGAGGAGGCGCGCGGAATGTTTCCGCAGGTTAGGTAAGCCTTGCCTGCGTGACAAATCGCATTTGAGGCGGCTGAACATTGGTTTGTAACTCGGGAAGCAATTACGGCACACTGATGTTGTGAAATACGTGACCGGGATGCAGGGCACCGAGGGAGCCGCCATCGTGCGGCCCTCCGCCGTGTCCGCCGAGCGCAGCACGCGAGCGCGTGTCGCCCGGCTCATCCTGGAGCACGGGCCCGTCACCGCCGCCGCTCTCGGCGAGCGGCTGGGTCTCACCCCCGCAGCGGTCCGCAGGCACCTGGACGCACTGCTGGCCGAGGGAATGGCCGAGACGCGTACCGCCAGGCCACGAGGCCAGCGCGGGCGTGGCCGGCCTGCCAAGCTGTTCGCCATAACGGACGCCGGCCGGAGCGCTTTCGAGCACGCCTACGACGGTCTCGCCGGGAGCGCGCTGCGTTTCCTGGCCGAGCGCGTGGGCGAGGAGGCCGTTGCGGAGTTCGCCCGATCACAGGTGGCCGGCCTGGTCGCCCGCCTGCGGCCGGAGATGCGCGAGGTCCCCGCCGACCAGCGGGTGCGCGTCCTGGCCGAGGCGCTGTCGGCCGACGGCTACGCCGCCTCGGCGAGCAAGGCCAGCCTCGGCGGTGAACAGCTGTGTCAGCACCACTGCCCGGTGGCGCACGTGGCCGCGGAGTTCCCGCAGCTGTGCGAGGCCGAGACGGAGGCGTTCGCGCGCATCCTCGACACTCCCGTGCAGCGGCTCGCGACCATCGCCCACGGTGACGGCGTGTGCACCACGCATGTGAGTCCCCACCGGGATTCCGGGCCGGGCGCGAGGGAGCGCGCGGCGAACGCCCCGGCATCCACGCCGGTGCGATCACCAGCAACCCACGAAACGATCGACATATCGAGCAAGGAGACCGGAAGGTGACTGTCACCGACCGCCCGGAGCTGGAAGGCCTCGGGAATTACAAGTTCGGCTGGGCCGACTCGGACGCCGCGGGAGCGACGGCCCGGCGCGGCCTGTCCGAAGAGGTCGTCCGCAATATCTCCGCGCTGAAGAACGAGCCGGAGTGGATGCTGGACCTTCGCCTGAAGGGGCTGCGCCTGTTCGGTAAGAAGCCCATGCCGAACTGGGGCTCCGACCTCAGCGGGATCGACTTCGACAACATCAAGTACTTCGTGCGCTCGACCGAGAAGCAGGCCGCCTCATGGGAGGACCTGCCCGACGACATCAAGAGCACCTACGACAAGCTTGGCATCCCCGAGGCGGAGAAGCAGCGCCTGGTCGCCGGCGTCGCCGCCCAGTACGAGTCCGAGGTGGTCTACCACAAGATCCGTGAGGACCTTGAGGAGAAGGGTGTCATCTTCGTCGACACCGACACCGCCCTCAAGGAGCACGAGGAGATCTTCAAGGAGTACTTCGGGACCGTGATCCCCGTCGGCGACAACAAGTTCGCCGCGCTGAACACGGCGACCTGGAGCGGCGGCAGCTTCATCTACGTGCCGCCGAACGTCAACGTGGAGATCCCGCTCCAGGCCTACTTCCGGATCAACACCGAGAACATGGGCCAGTTCGAGCGGACCCTGATCATCGTGGACGAGAACTCCTACGTCCACTACGTCGAGGGCTGCACCGCGCCGATCTACTCCTCGGACTCGCTGCACAGCGCGGTCGTGGAGATCGTCGTGAAGAAGGGCGCGCGCTGCCGCTACACGACCATCCAGAACTGGTCGAACAACGTCTACAACCTGGTCACCAAGCGCGCCGTGGCGTACGAGGGCGCGACCATGGAGTGGATCGACGGCAACATCGGTTCCAAGGTCACCATGAAGTACCCGGCCGTCTACCTCATGGGCGAGCACGCCAAGGGCGAGACCCTCAGCGTCGCCTTCGCCGGTGAGGGCCAGCACCAGGACGCCGGTTCCAAGATGGTGCACCTCGCACCGAACACCAGCTCCTCGGTGATCTCCAAGTCCGTCGCCAGGGGCGGCGGCCGCACCTCCTACCGCGGTCTGGTCCAGATCGAGGAGGGCGCGTACGGCAGTGCCAGCACCGTCAAGTGCGACGCGCTGCTCGTCGACCAGATCAGCCGCTCCGACACCTACCCCTACGTGGACGTGCGCGAGGACGACGTCTCCATGGGGCACGAGGCCACCGTCTCCAAGGTCTCCGACGACCAGCTCTTCTACCTGATGAGCCGCGGCATGGGCGAGGACGAGGCCATGGCGATGATCGTCCGGGGCTTCGTCGAGCCGATCGCCCGCGAGCTCCCGATGGAGTACGCCCTGGAGCTGAACCGCCTGATCGAACTGCAGATGGAAGGAGCCGTCGGCTGATGGGTCTCGACACCGCCAAACCCCTGTCGACGCTCCACGAGAAGGCCTCGTACGACGTGGCGGACTTCGCGGTCCCGACCGGCCGGGAGGAGGAGTGGCGCTTCACCCCGCTCTCCCGGCTCAAGGGCCTGCACGAGGGCGTCGCGGCCTCCGCGAACGTGGTCGTGCACGTCGACGCCGCCCCCGAGGTCACCGTGGAGACCGTCGGCCGTGACGACGCGCGGCTCGGCCGGGCCTACGTGCCCGCCGACCGGGTCAGCGCCCAGGCCTACGCCTCCTTCGAGAAGGCCACCGTGATCACGGTGGCGCGCGAGGCCGTCGCCTCCACCCCGACGGTGGTCACCCTCACCGGGTCCGGCCGGGGCGCCGCCTACGGCCACACGGTCGTGAAGCTGGAGCCGATGGCCGAGGCCGTGGTCGTCCTCGACCATCAGGGCAGCGCGCTCTACGCCGACAACGTCGAGTTCGTTGTGGGCGAGGGCGCCACGCTCAAGGTCATCAGCCTGCAGGACTGGGCGGACGACGCCGTGCACGTCTCCCACCACCACGCCCTGCTCGCCAAGGACGCGACCTTCCGCAGCTTCGTGGTCACCCTCGGAGGCGACCTGGTCCGGCTCTCCCCCTCGGTCTCCTACTCCGGGCCCGGCGGCGACGCCGAGCTGAACGGCCTCTACTTCGTCGACGCCGGCCAGCACCTGGAGCACCGCCTGCTCGTCGACCACTCCCGGCCCGGCTGCCGGAGCAACGTCGACTACCGCGGGGCGCTGCAGGGCCAGGACGCCCACGCGGTCTGGATCGGCGACGTCATCATCCGGGTCGAGGCCGAGGGCACCGACACCTACGAGCTCAACCGCAACCTGCTGCTCACCGACGGCGCCCGCGCCGACTCGGTGCCCAACCTGGAGATCCTCACCGGAGAGGTCACCGGTGCCGGCCACGCCAGCACCTCCGGCCGCCTCGACGACGAGCACCTCTTCTACCTGCAGGCCCGCGGGATCCCCTACGAGGACGCGCGTCGCCTCGTGATCAGGGGCTTCTTCGCGCAGTTGGTGGAGAAGATCGAGGTCTCCGAGCTTCGCGAGCGGGTGCTCGCCCGGGTCGAGGCGGAGCTTGAGAAGTGACGTTCGAGAAGGTCTGCAAGCTCGCCGACATCCCCGACGAGGGCGTGATCGGCGTTGAGGTGGGCGAGACCCCCGTCGCCCTGGTCCGCCGGGGCGATGAGGTCTACGCGCTGCACGACGTGTGCTCCCACGCCGAGGTGAAACTCAGCGAGGGTGAGGTCTACGACGGCACCCTGGAGTGCTGGCTGCACGGTTCGTGCTTCGACCTGCGGTCGGGCAAGCCCACCGGTCCGCCCGCCAGCAAGCCCGTCCCCGTCTACCGAGTCAAGATCGACGGCGATGACGTCCTCGTCTCGCTCTCGAAGGAGTCATAAAAGTGTCTGACACGAGCCGAGTTCCCTCGGGTTCCACCCTGGAGATCCGCGACCTGCACGTCAACGTCGCCGACAAGGAGATCCTGCGCGGCGTCAACCTGACCGTGCGGGCCGGCGAGACCCACGCCATCATGGGCCCCAACGGCTCGGGCAAGTCCACGCTCGCGTACGCGATCGCCGGTCACCCCAAGTACACGGTCACCGGTGGCCAGGTCCTGCTCGACGGGGTCGACCTGCTGGAGCTGACCGTCGACGAGCGCGCCCGCGCCGGGCTGTTCCTCGCCATGCAGTACCCGGTCGAGGTCCCCGGTGTCAGCGTCTCCAACTTCCTGCGCACCGCGGTCACCTCCGTCCGCGGCGAGGCCCCCAAGCTCCGCCAGTTCGCCAAGGACCTCAAGTCCGGCATGGAGGCCCTGTCCATCGACGCGGCCTTCGCCCAGCGCAACGTCAACGAGGGCTTCTCCGGCGGTGAGAAGAAGCGCCACGAGATCCTCCAGCTGGAGCTGCTCAAGCCGAAGATCGCAGTGCTCGACGAGACCGACTCCGGCCTCGACGTCGACGCGCTGCGCGTGGTCTCCGAGGGGATCAACCGCTTCCGCTCGAACGGCGAGACCGGTGTGCTGCTCATCACCCACTACACCCGCATCCTGCGTTATGTGAAGCCGGACTTCGTCCACGTCTTCTCCGCGGGGCGGATCGTGGAGCAGGGCGGCCCCGAACTCGCCGAGCGGCTTGAGAACGAGGGTTACGAGGCCTACACGAAGGCGTCGGCCTGATGGTGGACACCGGCCTTGACGTGGAGAGGATCAGGAAGGACTTCCCGGTCCTCTCCCGAGAGCTTCCCGGCGGCAGGCCGCTGATCTATCTCGACTCGGGCAACTCCGCGCAGAAGCCGACCCAGGTGGTCGAGGCGATGCGCGAGCACATGGCGATGCACTACGCCAACGTCGGCCGCGCCATGCACGCGCTGGGCGCCGAGTCCACCGAGGCGTACGAGAACGCCAGGGACAAGGTCGCCGCCTTCGTCGGCGCGCCCGACCGCGACGAGATCGTCTTCACCAAGAACGCCTCCGAGGCGCTCAACCTGGTGGCGTACGCCTTCGGTAACCCCATCGGTGAGGACCCGCGCTTCCGGCTCGGCCCCGGAGACGAGATCGTCATCTCCGAGATGGAGCACCACTCCAACATCGTGCCGTGGCAGATGCTCGCGCAGCGCACGGGTGCGACGCTGCGCTGGTTCTCCGTCACCGACTCCGGCCGCCTGGACCTGTCGAACCTCGACGAGCTCGTCACCGAGCGCACGAAGATCGTCTCGATCGTGCACCAGTCGAACGTGCTGGGCACGGTCAACCCGGTCGCCCCGGTGCTCGCCAGGGTCCGCGAGGTCGGCGCGCTGATGATGCTCGACGCCTCGCAGTCGGTGCCTCACCAGCAGGTGGACGTGGCCGCGCTGGGTGTCGACTTCCTGGCCTTCACCGGCCACAAGGTCGTCGGCCCCTCGGGGATCGGCGTGCTGTGGGCCCGCGGTGAGTTGCTTTCGGCCATGCCCCCGTTCCTGGGCGGCGGCGAGATGATCGAGGCGGTCTGGATGGACCGCTCGACCTACGCGCCCGCACCGCACAAGTTCGAGGCGGGTACGCCGCCGATCGTCGAGGCGGTCGGCCTCGGTGCCGCGGTCGACTACCTGTCCGAGATCGGGATGGACGCCGTCGTCCGGCACGAGCACGAGCTCACCGCCTACGCGCTCGGTGCGCTGGGAGAGGTCCCGGGCCTGAAGGTGATCGGCCCGCTGGACCTCGCCGACCGCGGCGGCACCGTCTCGTTCACGCTGGAGGGGATTCACCCGCACGACGTCGGGCAGATCCTGGATGACAACTTCGGCGTGGCGGTGCGCGTGGGGCACCACTGCGCCCGTCCGCTCCATCTGCGATTCGGGATTCCCGCGACCACGCGGGCGTCCTTCTACCTGTACAACACAACGGCCGAGATCGACGCTCTGGTCCGCGGCCTCCACCACGTGCGGAAGGTGTTCGCCTAGTCATGCCCGAGCAGTCGAGCCGGCGGGCGAGCGAACGGCGGGCGCCACACGCCCACGGCACGGCGTCCGGCGACGCGCGAGCGTACGGCGCAGCGAACGAGAAGGTGAGCACGACCCTATGATCGCCGAGTCCATGTACCAGGAGCTGATCCTGGAGCACTACAAACACCCGCAGGGGAGGGGTCTTCGCGACCCGTACGACGCCGAGGTCCACCATGTGAACCCGACGTGCGGCGACGAGATCACCATGCGGGTGAAACTGGGCGACGGCGGCAAGGTCGAGGACGTCTCCTACGACGGGCAGGGCTGCTCCATCAGCCAGGCCGCGGCCTCGGTGCTGCACGAGCTGGCCACCGGCTCGACCGTCGACGACTCGCTCGGCGTCGTGGAGGAGTTCACCCGGCTCATGCAGGGCAGAGGAAAGATCGAGGCGGACGAGGACCTGCTGGGCGATGCCGTGGCCTTCGCCGGGGTCGCGAAGTTCCCCGCCCGGGTGAAGTGCGCGCTACTGGCCTGGATGGCCTACAAGGACGCGGTCGTGAGGAGCACGAAATGAGCAAGGCTGTTGAGACGCCGACCACGGCGTACGACGGGGACACCACCCATGACGAGGTCATGGAGGCCCTCAAGGACGTCGTGGACCCCGAACTCGGCATCAACGTCGTCGACCTGGGCCTGATCTACGGGCTCCACCTCGACCCCGCGGAGGGGGGCGAGGGGGACGCCCTGCCGGTCGCCACCATCGACATGACGCTGACCAGCGCGGCCTGCCCGCTGACCGACGTCATCGAGGACCAGGCGCACTCGGCCCTGGACGGCATGGTCTCCGACGTGAAGATCAACTGGGTCTGGCTCCCGCCGTGGGGCCCGGACAAGATCACCGATGAGGGCCGCGAGCAGCTCCGGATGCTCGGCTTCAACGTCTGAGACGCGGTCACCGGTACGGCTCGCACCCCCCGGGTTCGGGCCGTACCCAATTGTGTGAGAGGATCACGGAGGCCGGGAAGAAAAACCCGGCCGGGAGTGTTGGCTCCAATCGACGGACAAGCGACCGGCTCACGCCGGACGCCCCGACCGAACTCGGCACTGCGAACGCCGGGTATGCTTGATCGTGGTTTGACTGCGTGCGGGTAAGCTAGACCCGCCCCGTGCGGTGCGCCTCGACTTGCACCGCACCACCGCCCCCATGTGGGTGTTGATCAAGCGCGGCCTCAGGCCGCGCGTTCCAGGCTCGTCCTTTCGCAGAAGTGACGTGCCCCGTTCTTCTATCGAAAGGCACGAGTCTTCGTGACCATGCTTGACGCTGTTCTGCCCGAAATCACCGAAATCACCGAAATCTCCCAGGCCCCCGCAGGCACGTCCGAGTTCACCCTTCTCGGTCTGCCGAAGCCGCTGGTGACCGGTCTCTCCCGTGCGGGCATCGACAGTCCCTTCCCCATCCAGCGGGCCACGATCCCCGACATCCTCGCCGGCCACGACGTCCTGGGCCGCGGCCAGACCGGCTCGGGCAAGACGCTCGCCTTCGGCCTGCCCATGATGACCCGCATCGCCGGGGCCAAGGCGCGTCCCGGCCACCCGCTGGCCGTCGTGCTGGTGCCGACCCGCGAGCTCGCCATGCAGGTGACCGACGCGCTGGAGCCCCTCGGCCGCGGCCTGTCGCTGCGGATGAAGACCGTCGTCGGCGGCATGTCCATGGGCCGCCAGATCGAGGCGCTGCGCCGCGGTGTCGAGGTCGTCGTGGCCACCCCCGGCCGCCTGACCGACCTCATGCAGCAGGGCGAGTGCATGCTGGACGAGGTCCAGGTGACGATCCTCGACGAGGCCGACCACATGTGCGACCTCGGCTTCTTCCCGGTCGTCAGCGCGATCCTGCAGCAGACCCCGGCCGACAGCCAGCGCCTGCTCTTCTCCGCGACCCTCGACGGTGACGTGGACAAGCTCGTCCGCCGCTTCCTCACCAACCCGGTGACCCACTCCATGGCCCCGGCCGCCTCCTCGGTCGACACCATGGAGCACCACCTGCTGGAGGTGCACCGCGACGACAAGTTCCCGGTGACCGCCGAGATCGCCAACCGTGAGGGCCGGACGATCATCTTCGTGCGCACCCAGCACGGCGTGGACCGGCTGTGCAAGCAGCTCGCCCAGGTCGGCATCAAGGCCGGCGGCCTGCACGGCGGCAAGCGCCAGAACCAGCGCACCCGCATCCTGGCCGAGTTCAAGGAAGGCACGATCAACGTCCTGGTCTGCACGGACGTCGCGGCCCGCGGCATCCACGTCGACAACATCAGCCTCGTGCTGCACGTCGACCCGCCCCAGGACCACAAGAGCTACCTGCACCGCGGCGGCCGCACCGCCCGCGCCGGGGAGAAGGGCACCGTCATGACGCTGGTGCTCCCCAACGAGCGCCGCTCCACCGACGCGATGACCCGCCGCGCGGGCATCAAGCCGTTCCGCGCCAGGGTCACCCCGGGCCACCCGCGCCTGGAGGAGGTCGCCGGTGCGCGTACCCCCAGCGGCGAGCCGATCCCGGTCTGGGAGCCCTCGGCTCCGGCCAGCAGGCAGCGCCAGGGGCGCGGCGGCTTCGGCGGCAACGGTGGCGGGCGTGGCCCGCGTCGTTTCCGCTCCGAGCGTCCCGCCCACGGTGAGGGCCAGCAGCCCCGTGAGCGTTCCTTCGGTGACGACTCCCGTGGCGGCGGCCAGTACCGTTCCGAGCGCCCGGCCGGCGGTGGTTACCGCTCCGAGCGTCCCGCGGGCGGTGGCTACCGCGCCGACCGCGGTGAGCGCCCGGCCGGTGGCGGCTTCCGCTCCGAGCGTCCCGCGGGCGGTGGCTACCGCGGCGGCGAGCGGCGCGAGCCGTTCCGCGCCGACCGTCCGGCCTCGGCCGGTGGTGGTTACCGCTCCGAGCGTCCCGCGGGCGAGCGCGAGCCCTTCCGCGGTGACCGTCAGGGCGGCGGTTTCCGCGGTGGCGAGTTCCGCGCCGACGGCCGCGGCTCCGCCCCGCGCGGCGGCAGCCGCTACGGCCGCTGATCATCTCGTAGCACCCTGAAGGGCCGGTACGGCATTCGCCGTGCCGGCCCTTCGTCTGGAGCGGCCCGACCCGCCGGGACCGCCGCCGCTCCGCGTTCCGGCCCGGTCCCCGGAAGGGCCGCCGTCACCGGACCCGCCCGGGCGGGGGAGCGGTGCTGCCCCTGGGGGTGAGGCGGGCGGCCTCGTCCTGGTAGGGGCCGGGGCTCTCGCCGGAGACGAGGGCGAGGAGATGGCGGGCGGCGTGGGCGCCGTAGGCGGAGATGTCGCGGCTCAGGGCGGTGAGCGGGGGGCGGACGACCCGGGAGAGGGGTGAGTCGTCCCAGGCGACGATGGACAGGTCGCGGGGCACGTCCAGGCACAGGTCCTGGGCGGCGGACAGCCCGGCGACGGCCATGATGTCGTTGTCGTAGACGATCGCGGTGGGCCGGGAGGGCGAGCTCAGCAGGCGCCGGGTGGCGCGGGCGCCCTCCTCACCGGTGTAGTCGGTGTGCACGGTCACGTGCTCGGCGACGCCGTCGCAGGCCTCGGCGAAGGCGTGGTCGCGCAGCACGGTGTGGGCCAGGCGCGGCAGCCCGGCGACCCTGGCGACCCTGCGGTGGCCGAGCGCGACGAGATACTCCACGGTCTCGTGGACGGCACCGCCGTCGTCGGACCAGATGGGCAGCAGCGACCCGGCCTCCGACGGATGGCCGATCACCACGGCCGGCAGGCCGAGTGACTCGAACTCGGGGATGCGGGGGTCGCCCACGTGCAGGTCGACCAGGATGGCGCCGTCGACGCGGCCCTCACCCCACCAGCGGCGGTAGACCGCGACCTCCTGCCCGTGGTCGGAGACCACCTGCAACATGAGCGCGTACGAGCGGGCCGAGAGCTCGCCCTCGATGCCGCTGATGAGCTCCATGAAGAACGGTTCCACGCCGAGCGTGCGCGCCGGGCGGCACATGGCCAGGCCGACGGTGTGGGACCGCGCGCCGTTCAGGGCGCGGGCCGCGCTGTTGGGGCGCCAGCCGATCTCCTCGGCGATCGCCAGGATCCTGGCCCGGGTGCTCTCCGACACGCCGGGCTGCCCGTTGAGCGCGTACGAGACGGCCCCCTTGGACACCCCGGCCCGTCTGGCGACGTCCGCGATCGTCGGTCGTTTCATGATCTCCTCCGCGATTTCAGCTGAACCGGTCCAGTCGCCTATTGACAGTGCCGACACGTGGACTTTACGGTCACGATACTTATCCGGCTCAGCAAACGCATGCGGTCGCGTTTAGTTATTTGGGAGCGCTCCCATGTTGGAGAGGAGAACATAGATGCGGATTCGACGAAGGTTCGCGATCCTCGGGGTGGCGGCCTGCATGGTCGCGGCCGGGTGCACGGGAGGGTCGACGACGCCGTCAGCTCCGAGCGAGGCGCCGCAGGGGTCGGGCGCCGCGGCCCCCTCGGCGGGGGCGGGGGCGGCGAACGCCGCGTTCCCCCGCAACGAGACCCTGTACACCAGCGGCACCCAGTGGGGCCCGCCGGCCAACTGGAATCCGCTGCGGACCTGGGACTCGGCCACCGGCACCAAGGGGCTCGTCTACGAGACGCTCTTCCTGTACGACCCCCAGACCGACAAGTTCACGCCCTGGCTGGCCGAGAGCGGCACCTGGACGGACGACAAGACCTACGACCTCAAGCTCAGGCAGGGGGTCACCTGGGCCGACGGCAAGCCCTTCACCGCCGACGACGTGGTCTTCACCGTCGAGCTCGGCAAGATGAAGACCATCCCCTACGCCAACCTGTGGGACTGGCTGGAGAAGGTCGAGGCGGTCGACCCGGGCACCGTCAGGTTCACCTTCTCCAAGGCCAACTACCAGCAGTGGGCCAACTGGGTCTACAGCAACGCGATCGTCCCCAAGCACATCTGGGAAGGTCTCTCCGAGGACGAGGTGCTGAACGGCGTCAACGAGAAGCCGGTCGGCACCGGGCCGTACGCCTACCACAGCCACGACCAGGACCGCATGGCCTGGGTCAAGCGCGACGGCTGGTGGGCCACCGCGGCGCTGGGCAAGGAGGTCAAGCCCAAGTACGTCGTCGACATCGTCAACTCCAGCAATGAGGTGGCGATGGGCCTGCTGCTGCAGAAGGGCCTGGACCTCAGCAACAACTTCCTGCCCGGCGTGGCCAACCTGGTCCAGGGCAACTTCGGTATCAAGACCTACTATCCAGAGCCGCCGTACATGCTCTCGGCCAACACGGCCTTCCTGGTGCCCAACACCGCGAAGAAGCCGCTGGACGACCCCGCCTTCCGCAAGGCGATCGCCAACTCCATCGACACCAAGAAGATCGTCGAGGGTGTCTACGGCAACCTGGTCAAGGCGGCCGGCCCCACCGGGCTGCTGCCCCAGTGGGACAAGTACGTCGACCAGGCCGTGGTGAGCGAGAAGGGCTTCTCCTTCGACACCAAGAAGGCGAAGAGGCTGCTGGCCGACGCCGGATACAAGGACGGCGACGGCGACGGGTTCGTGGAGAACAAGGACGGCTCCAAGGCCTCGCTGAAGATCATCGTTCCGGCCGGCTGGACCGACTGGATGGAGGCGAGCCGGGTCATCGCCGAGGGCGCCAAGGCGGCCGGGATCGACCTCACCCCGGAGTTCCCCGACTACAACGCGCTGGTCGACCAGCGCGGGTCCGGCAAGTTCGACCTGCTGCTCAACAACGAGCGGCAGCTGTCCAACACGCCCTGGATGTACTACGACTACATGTTCCGGCTGCCGATCAACAAGCAGCAGAACACCGTCAACTTCGGCCGCTACGAGAACAAGAAGGTCTGGGACCTGGTTCAGGATCTCGACGGCAAGAAGGCCGACGACGTCGAGGGCATGAAGCAGGTCGCCTCGGAGATCCAGAAGATCCAGCTCGACGATCTGCCGGTGATCCCGCTCTGGTACAACGGCCTGTGGGCGCAGACCAGCAACGCGGTCTGGACCAACTGGCCCTCCTCCGACCCCGCGACGCCCAAGAGCCCGCCGACCATGTGGCGTAACTGGCTGGAGCTGGGCGGGGTGCTGACCCTGACCGAGCTGAAGCCCGCCGGCGGCTGATCCCCCGCGACTCTCGCCCCCTCCCCGCGCGCGGCGCGGGGAGGGGCTCATCTCGCCGATTCGGGAGGATCGCGTGCGACGCTATTTCGGCCGGAAGCTGCTCGTGTACGGGCTCACCTTCCTCGTGGCCGTCACGATCAACTGGATGATCCCGCGCTTCATGCCGGGAGACCCGGTCCAGAGCATGCTGGCCAGGGCCAACGTGTCACAGCCCGCCGCCGTTGAGGCGATGCGCGCCCACTACACGAGCCTGTTCGGGCTCGACCTGCCGCTCTGGGAGCAGTACGGCAACTTCTGGGCCGCGCTGTTCCGGGGTGATCTGGGGACCAGCATCTGGCTGTTCCCCACCCCGGTGACCGACATCATCATCCGGGCGGTGCCGTACACGCTGGCACTGCTCATCCCGTCCATCCTGCTCAGCTGGTGGGCGGGCAACAGGTTCGGCGCCTTCGCCGCCAGGCGCAAGTGGCTGGACAACACCGCGCTGCCGATCGGGTACGTGCTCACCGCGACGCCCTACATGTGGCTGGCGATCCTGCTGGCCTGGGGGCTGGGCATCGTGGCGGGGATCTTCCCCGTCTCCGGCGGCTACAGCTTCGCCATGCGGCCCAACTGGTCGTGGGAGTTCGTCGGCAACCTGGCGCTGCACTGGTTCCTGCCGTTCGTCTCGCTCTTCCTCGTGGCGTTCGGGGGCTGGGCGATCGGCATGCGCAACATGATCATCTATGAGCTGGAGGCCGACTACTCCACCTACCTGTCCTCGCTGGGGGCCTCGCGGCGGCTCATCCGGCGCTACGCCTTCAGGAACGCGGTACTGCCGCAGATCACCGGCCTGGCCCTGCAACTCGGCGTGCTCGTGGCCGGAGCCCTGGTCACCGAGATCGTCTTCTCCTATCCGGGGCTCGGCCACCTGATCCTCCAGGCGATCCAGAACCAGGACTTCTTCCTGCTGCAGGGGACCTTCCTGTTCATCGTGGTGGGCGTGCTGGTCGCCAACTTCATCATCGACATCGTCTACGTCCTGGTCGACCCGCGTACCAGGACCGGGATAGGAGGGGAGGCGGCATGACGGCCGTGCCCACCAGGCGCAACGAGGGTCTGTACTTCGCGCTGCGCAACGGGAAGCTGCTGGCCGGACTGGTCGTGCTGGTCCCGCTGCTCGTCCTGGCCGCCGCCGCCCCGCTGATCGCGGGGGGCGACCCGAACGCCTACGTCGCCACCCCGGCCTCGCCTCCCTCGGCCGAGCGCTGGTTCGGCACCACCATGTTCGGCCAGGACATCTTCGCCCAGTTCGTCTACGGCCTGCGCGTCACCTTCATCGTGGGGCTGCTCGGCGGCGGGCTGGCCGCGATCATCGGGATGGCGATCGGCTTCACCGCCGGATACCGGGGCGGCCTGGTCGACGAGGTGCTGAACATGCTCACCAACATCGTCCTGGTCCTGCCCGCGCTGGCGGTGCTGCTGATCGTCAACGCCTACCTCGGGGTCCGCAGCGTCGGCGTGCAGGCGCTCTTCATCGGGCTCACCTCCTGGCCGTGGGCGGCCAGGGCCATCAGGGCCCAGACGTTCTCGCTGCGCTCGCGCGACTTCGTGGACCTGGCCAAGCTCAGCGGCGTGCGCACCTGGAAGATCATCGCCAGGGAGATCGCGCCCAACATGAGCTCGTACCTCTTCATGACCTTCATCCTGCTGTTCGGCGGGTCCATCCTGATCGCCGCCTCGCTGGACTTCATCGGGCTCGGCCCCAGCGAGGGTGTCTCGCTCGGCCTGATGCTCAACAACGCGGCCCGCTGGAGCGCCCTGCACCTGGGCATGTGGTGGTGGTTCATCCCGCCGGGAGCCGGGATCACCGCCATCGTCGGCGCCCTGTACGTGATGAACGTCGGCCTGGACGAGGTCTTCAACCCGAAACTGCGGGAGCTGTAGATGACTCTGCGTGTGGACGACCTCAGGGTCCACTACAGGACTCTGCGCGGCGAGGTGAAGGCGCTGGACGGCGTCAGCTTCGGCGTCGGCGACGGCGAGATCCTCGGCCTGGCCGGCGAGTCCGGCTGCGGCAAGACCACCCTCGGCAAGAGCCTGATCAGGATGGACGGCCGGATGCGGCTGGCCGGGGGCACCGTCTCGCTGGACGGCGAGGAACTGCCCATCGGCGACGACCGGCGGATGAACCCCTTCCGCTTCAAGCGGGTGTCGCTCATCCCGCAGTACTCCATGAGCGCGATGAACCCCACCCGCAGGATCGGCAGGATGATCACCGAGCTGCTCGCCTCCCGGGGCGAGAGCGTGGACACAGCCGAGCTGGAGCGCCGGCTGGACCTGGTGGAGCTGCCCAGGGACATCCTGGGGCGCTACCCGATCGAGCTGTCCGGCGGGATGAAGCAGCGGATGGTGATGGTCATCTCCACGCTGCTCGACCCCTCCCTGCTCATCGCCGACGAGATCACCTCCGCGCTGGACGTGTCGACCCAGAAGGCCGTGGCCAGGACCCTCGTGGAGTTTCGGGACCGGGGCTTCGTGCGCAGCATGATCTTCGTCACCCACGACATCTCGCTGACCTACCAGATCGCCGACACGATCATGATCATGTACGCGGGGAAGCTGGCCGAGAAGGCCCCCGCGAGCGTGATCGTCAGCGAGCCGCGCCACCCGTACACCCGGATGCTGATCTCCTCGCTGCCCGAGGTCGGGGTCCGCCACGCGGAGCGCAGGCTCTCCGGCATCCCCGGGCGGCCGCCCTCGCTGCTCGATCCGCCGCAGGGCTGCCGGTTCAGGGACCGCTGCCCGCTGGCCTTCGACAGGTGCGCCGAGGACCCCCCGCCCATCGAGGTCGCCCCCGGCCACCACGTCGCTTGTTGGAAGGCGTAATGCTGAGTCTCGAAGGGGTCACCAAGACCTACCGGGTGGGTGCCTTCGGCACCGCGACCCTCACCGCCGTCGACGACGTGAGCCTCGACCTCGCGCCGGGGGAGGTGGTCTCCCTCATCGGCGAGAGCGGCAGCGGCAAGACGACCCTCGGCAAGACGGTCCTCGGGCTGCTCACCCCGACGCGGGGCAGGATCACCCTCGACGGAGCCCCCGCGCGGCCGGGAAAGGCGTACTACCGGCACGTGCAGGGCGTCTTCCAGGACCCGTTCAGCTGCTACAACCCGGTCTTCAAGGCCGACCGGGTAGTCAAGATGATCAAGGACGAGTACTTTCCCGGCGTCGCGGCCTCCGAGTGGGAGGGCAGGATCGAGAAGTCGCTCAAGGACGTCGGCCTCGACCCCGGGCAGGTCCTGGGCCGGTATCCGCACCAGCTCAGCGGTGGCCAGCTGCAGCGCCTGCTGATCGCCAGGGCGCTGCTGCTCGACCTCAGGTACCTCGTCGCCGACGAGATCACCAGCATGCTCGACGCCTCCACCAGGATCGACGTCCTCAACCTGCTCGCCGACCTGAAGTCGCGCGGCCTCGGGGTGCTGTTCGTCACCCACGACCTGTCGCTGGGCAACTACATCAGCGAGCGGGCCGTGGTCCTGTACCGGGGGCAGGTGGTGGAGTCCGGTCCCACCGCCGCGGTGTTCGGCAACCCCCTCCACCCGTACACGATCAAGCTGCTGTCGTCGGTGCCGAGGCTCACCGCCCGGTGGGACGGCGGCGATCCCGCCGTCCCCGCCGAGGACGTCTCGGCAGGGCCCTCCACGCTGGTGGAGGAGGAACCGGGGCACCTCGTCCGGCGGGGCGACACCACACTGACAAGGAGCGTGAGTTGACGACGGTTAGGGCACTGCACGAGGGCTGGACCCTGCGCCAGGTGGGTGGCGGGACCTCCCGTGTCCCCGCCACGGTGCCGGGGTGCGTGCACACCGATCTGCTGGCCGCCGGGCTCATCGAGGACCCGTACCTGGACGACAACGAGAACCGGCTGACCTGGATAGGCCGCTCGGACTGGGACTACGAGACGGTCTTCACCTGGAGCGCCGACTCCCACGACCGCGCCGACCTGGTCTGCGAGGGCCTGGACACCATCGCCACGGTCGAGCTCAACGGTGTGCGGGTCGCGGCCACGGCCAACCAGCACCGCTCCTACCGCTTCGCGGTGCGGGAGCTGCTGTGCGAGGGCGAGAACACGCTGCGGATCCGGTTCGCCTCCCCGCAGGCCTACGCCGAGGCGCGCCGGGCCGAGCTGGGCGAGCGGCCCGGCGCCTATCCGGCGCCCTACCAGTTCATCCGCAAGATGGCCTGCAACTTCGGCTGGGACTGGGGTCCGGCCGTGGTCACCTCCGGCATCTGGCGGCCGATCGGGCTGCACTCCTGGAGCGGGGCCAGACTGGCGTCGGTGCGGCCGCTGGTGAGCGGGGACGGCCGCGTCGAGGTGCACGTCACGCTCGAGCGCGCCACAAACGTCCCGGTGACCGTGACGGCCTCGGTCGCGGGCGTCGAGCGCGAGGTGCGGCTGGCCGCCGGCGAGTGCGAGGCGGTCCTGGAGCTGCGGGTGGAGGACCCCCGGCTGTGGTGGCCGCGCGGCTACGGCGCACAGGACCGCTACGAGCTGGTCGTACGCCTCGGCGAGGAGACCTGGACGGGCCGGATCGGCTTTCGCGACGTGCGCCTGGACCGCACCGGCGAGGGGTTCACCGTCGTCGTCAACGACGTGCCGGTCTTCGTGCGCGGCGTCAACTGGATCCCCGACGACTGCTTCCCGGCCAGGGTCACCCGCGAGCGGCTGGCCGAGCGCTTCGGCCAGGCGGTCGGGGCGGGCGTCAACCTGCTGCGGGTCTGGGGCGGCGGCCTGTACGAAAGCGAGGACTTCTACGACCTGGCCGACGAGCTGGGCCTGCTCATCTGGCAGGACTTCCCGTTCGCCTGCGCCGCCTATCCGGAGGAGGAGCCGTTGGCGAGCGAGGTGGAGGCCGAGGCGCGCCAGAACATCACCCGGCTGTCCTGGCGCCCCTCGCTGGTGCTGTGGTGCGGCAACAACGAGAACATCGAGGGCCAGGCCGACTGGGGCTGGCGCGAGGAGCTGGGGGAGAAAAGCTGGGGGGCGGGCTTCTACTACGATCTGCTGCCCTCGCTGCTGGCCGGACTCGACCCCACCCGCCCCTACTGGCCGGGCAGCCCGTACTCCGGTGACCCCGACCTGCCGCCCAACGACCCCGCGCGCGGCACCGTCCACATCTGGGACGTGTGGAACCGCGAGGACTACACCCGCTACGGCGACTATCGCCCCCGCTTCGTGGCCGAGTTCGGCTTCCAGGGACCGCCCGCCCACGCCACGCTGCGCGGGGCGGTCAGCGACGACCCGCTCACCCCCACCTCGCCCGGCGTGCTGCACCACCAAAAGGCGCACGAGGGCAACGCCAAGCTGCTGCGCGGCCTCGGTGAGCACCTGCCCCGGCCGCAGACCTTCGACGACTGGCACTACCTGACCCAGCTCAACCAGGCCAGGGCGGTGGCCTTTGGCATCGAGCGCTTCCGGGCGCTGGCGCCGCACTGCGCGGGCACGATCGTCTGGCAGCTCAACGACTGCTGGCCGGTCACCTCCTGGTCGGCCGTCGACGGCGCCGGGCGGCGCAAGCCCCTGTGGTACGCGCTGCGCCGTGTCTACGCCGACCGTCTGCTCACCGTCTGCGACGGCGTCGTGGCCGTGGTCAACGACGGCCCGCAGCCGTGGTCGGGTGAGCTGGAGTTGTCGCGGCTCGGCCTGGGCGGGGAGGTGTTGGCCACCGAGAGGGTCGCGGTCGAGGTGGCGGCGCGCTCGGTGGCCAGGGTCGGGCTGCCGGACTCGGTGGCCGTCCCCGGGGACCCGTGTGCCGAGCTGCTCTCGGTACGGCTGGGCGAGCACCGCGTGCTCCGCTTCTTCGTCGAGGACCCGCGGGTCGCCTTCCCGGTGGCCGCCTATGACACCGAGGTCGTGCCCGCGGCCGGCGGCCTGGATGTCACCGTCACCGCCCGTACCCTCCTGCGCGAGCTGGCCCTGTTCCCCGATCGCCTCGATCCGGCGTCCTGGGTGGACGACATGCTGCTGACCCTGCTTCCCGGTGAGAGCGTCACCCTGCACGTGACGGGCTCGCCCGATCCGGCCGCTCTCGTCACCCGCCCGGTGCTCCGCTGCGTCAACGACCGAACGTCCCCCGGGCCGCCCCCATGGGCGGCCCGGGCACGGGACGGTCAAATGGAGTGGTGACCTCCGGAGATCACCCGGCGGCTCGCGTCCGGCGAGGGTGGACCCGCACACGCCGGGGTCGGTGAGCCCGTTAGGCTTGACGCGCACATCCGACGACGCCGAGAGAGATCATGAAGACCTTCGAAGAGCTGTACGCCGAGCTGTCCGACAAGGCGCGCACCCGGCCCGCGGGCTCGGGCACCGTGGCCGCGCTGGACGCCGGAGTCCATGCCATCGGCAAGAAGGTCGTGGAGGAGGCCGCCGAGAGCTGGATGGCGGCCGAGCACGAGTCGAAGGAGCGGGCGGCCGAGGAGATCTCCCAGCTCCTCTACCACGTGCAGGTCCTCATGATCGCCAGGGGGATCGGACTGGACGAGGTCTACAAGCATCTGTGAGCCGGTGCGCCCGGCTCCCGGTCTCGTAGGCAGATCCCGTCCACAGGTAAGGAACCCAGCCATGCTCCGTCTCGCCGTACCCAACAAGGGCGCCCTCACCGAGGCCGCCCAGACGATACTCAAGGAAGCCGGATACCGCGCCCGCAAGGACAGCAAGGAGCTCGTGGTCGTCGACCCGGAGAACTCCTGCGAGCTGTTCTTCCTGCGGCCCAAGGACATCGCCGTCTACGTCGGCGAGGGCACCCTGGACGCCGGGATCACCGGCCGCGACATGCTGCACGACTCCGGGGCGCAGGTCGAGGAGATCATCCCGCTCGGCTTCGGCCGCTCCACCTTCCGCTTCGCCGCGAATCCGGGGGACTTCGCCTCCGTCGCCGACCTCAAGGGCAAACGCGTCGCCACCTCCTACGCGGGCCTGCTGGAGTCCTACCTGGCCGAACAGGGCGTCGACGCCCGGGTGATCAAGCTGGACGGCGCCGTCGAGACCGCCATCCGGCTGGGCGTGGCCGACGCCGTGGCCGACGTGGTGGAGACCGGCACCACGCTGCGCAACATCGGCCTGGAGGTGTTCGGCGAGCCGATCGCCCGCTCCGAGGGTGTGCTGATCAAGCGGACCGGCGCCGTGGAGGCCCCGGGCCTGCAGCAACTCGTCCGCCGCCTGCAGGGCGTGCTGATGGCACGTGACTACGTGATGATGGACTACGACATCCGCGCCGAGCGGATCGAGGAGGCCATCGCCCTCACCCCCGGCATGGAGGGCCCCACGGTCTCTCCGCTGCACCGGGAGGGCTGGGTCGCGGTCCGGGCCATGGTCCCGCGCAAGGGGCACCAGCAGGTCATGGACCAGCTCTGGGAGATCGGCGCCAAGGCCATCCTGGTGACCGCCATCTTCGCCTGCCGGATCTGACCCGCCGTCCGCGCCCCTCCGCGCCACCGGCCCGGCCCGCGGCGGTGTCCGCAGATCTGACAAATGTCATCCCCAAACCCGGAGAAGCGGCACTGAGGATTCCCGCCGGGCGCTCCTAGCGTTGGGGCATGGACGCCATCGCCCTCACAGACGTGAGCAAGAGCTACGGCAACGTGCTCGCCGTCGACGGCCTGAACCTCGCCGTCGAGGCGGGCCGGACCGTCGCCCTGCTCGGCCCCAACGGGGCCGGCAAGTCAACCTCGATCAACATGATGCTCGGCCTGATCCGCCCGAGCGGGGGCCGTGTCGAGATCCTGGGAGGCTCCCCCGAGGCGGCCGTCGCCCGGGGCGAGATCGGGGCCATGCTGCAGAGCGGTGAGCTCATCGGTGAGCTCACGGTCAGGGAACTGGTCGACTTCGTCCGGCGGCTCTACCCGGAGCCGCTCGGTCTCGACGAGATCCTGCGGGTGGCCGACCTCACGGAACTGGCGCGGCGGCGCGCCGACAAGCTGTCCGGCGGGCAGGCGCAGCGGGTCAGGTTCGCCCTGGCCATCGCGGGCGCGCCCAAACTGCTGGTGCTGGACGAGCCCACCGCGGCCATGGACGTGGAGTCGCGGCTGCGGTTCTGGAAGAGCATGCGCGACTACGCCGCCGAGGGCCGGACGGTCCTGTTCGCCACCCACTACCTGGAGGAGGCCGACGAGAACTCCGACCGGGTCATCGTGATCACCCGGGGCCGGGTCGTGGCCGACGGCACCGCCGCCCAGATCAAGTCGGGGATCGGCGACCATGTCGTCCGCTTCACCCTGGGCGGGCAGCCGGTCGCGGGGCTGGACGGCCTGCCGGGCGTCTCCGCCGCGGAGATCTCCCAGGGCGTCGTCACGCTGCGCACCGCCGACCCCGACGCCACCGTGGCGGCCCTGTACCGGGGCACCTCGCTGGAGATCCGCGACCTCAGGATCATCGGCGCCGACCTCGAAGACGCCTTCCTCGCCCTCACCCGGGAGTCCTGATGCCGAACTACGTCAAAATCGAGGTCCTGAGGATGCTGCGCAACAAGCGCTACATCATCTTCGTGGTGGGCTTCCCCGTGGTGTTCTACCTGATCTTCTCCGGCATCTGGGGCGCCCAGACGGATTCCGGCGGGGTACGGGCCGCCGTCGTCCTCATGGTCTCCATGGCCGCGTACGGGGCGATCGCGGCCTGTCTGATGAGCACCGCCGTGCCGTGGGCGCAGGAGCGGCAGTCCGGCTGGCTCCGTCAACTCCAGGTCACCCCGCTGCCCGGCTGGGCGATCATCGTCACCAAGCTGATCGCCTCGCTGCTGCTGGTGCTGCCGTCCATGGTGCTGGTCTGCCTGGCCGCGGTCCTCACCCAGGGCGTCCGGCTGCCGGTGGGGGAGTGGCTCGCGCTGATCCCGGCCCTGTGGATCGGCGCCGTGCCGTTCGCCGCGCTCGGCCTGCTCCTCGGTTCGCTGCTGCCCGCGGACGCCGCGCAGTCGGCCGCGATGATCAGCACATTCGGGCTGGCGATCCTGGGCGGGCTGTGGTTCCCTGTGGAGATCATGCCCGAGGCCATGAAGAGCGTCGTGCACGCGATGCCCTCCTTCTCCTACGCCGACATCGGCCAGCACCTCGTCGCCGACGGCGCGGTGCCGACGTCCGCCGTGGTGATCGTCGTGGCCTGGGCCGCGCTGCTCGGCACCGCCGCGGTGTTCGCCTACCGCAGGGCACTCGCGCGCGCATGATGCGCGTCTCCGCGCTCACCTTCGGCGGGACGGGCGAGCGCCCGTCCCGCCTCCGGCGTCTGTCGGGGATCTCCATCGGCCTGGTCTACCTGTGCTTCCCGGTCCTGGAGATCGTCACCGGCGAGGTGGCCGGGGACAGGGCCGTCTGGGGAGGCGCCGGCCTGGCCGCCTTCGTCGCCCTCTACATCGCCGCGGTGCTGAGCCCGAGGAACTTCGGCGACCCGACCCGCCTGACGTACTGGCTGCTGGGGATGACCACGCTCCTGGGGGTCGGCCTGGCGGCGGCCTTCGGCGGCGGCTGGCTGACCCTGCCGATCTACCTGGCCGTGATCTACGGCATGGCGTTGCGTCCCCGGTTCTCGGTGGCCGGCGTCCTCGCGATGGGCCTCGCCGTCGCGCTGATCGGCCTGCTGAAGGAGCACGACCCCGGTACCACCCTGGTGCTCGTCTTCCAGGTCATCACGCTCGGCGTCCTGTTCATGGGGGTGCGCAACACCCGGATGCTGGTGGCGAGGCTCCGCCAGGCACAGGAGGAGGTGGCGCGGCTGGCCGCGAGCGAGGAGCGGCTGCGCATCGCCAGGGACCTGCACGACCTGCTCGGCCACAGCCTGTCACTGATCGTGCTGAAGAGCGAGCTGGCCGGGCGGCTGGCGGAGAGCGGCTCGGAACGGACCGTGGCGGAGATCCGCGACATCGAGTCGGTGGCCAGGCAGGCGCTGGTCGAGGTGCGCGACGCCGTCACCGGCTACCGCCAGCGTGGCCTCTCCGGCGAGCTGGACGGTGCCCGCGCCGCTCTGGAGGCCGCCGGGACGAGGCTGACGATCCGGCTCGCGGGCACCCCGCTGCCGGACGCGCTGGACGAACTGCTGGGCTGGGCGGTGCGGGAGGGCGTCACCAACGTCATCCGGCACGCGCGGGCGACCCGGTGCGAGATCGAGGTGACCATGGACGAGGAGGTCGCGGCCCTGAAGATCGTGGACGACGGGCGCGGCGCGGCCTCGTACGGGCCGGGCAGCGGGCTGACCGGGCTCACCGAGCGGGTGCGGGCGGCCGGCGGCACGGTGTCTGCCGGGCCGCGGCCGACCGGCTTCGCCCTCAGGGTCACGGTGCCGCATGCCGAGACCCTTCGCCCGCCGACGACGAGAGGGGTTCGATGATCCGGGTGCTGCTGGTGGAGGACCAGGCGATGGTGCGGGGCGCCCTGGCCTCGCTCCTCGGCCTGGAGCCCGACATCGAGGTGGTGGGAGAGGCCGCCGACGCCGGGGAGGCGCTCGCCGTGGCCCTGCGGACCCGGCCGGATGTCGCGCTGCTCGACGTCGAGATGCCCGGCGACGACGGCATCACCGCCGCCTCGCGGATCCGCGAGGCACTGCCCGGCTGCCGGATCATGATCCTGACCACCTTCGGCCGCCCCGGCTATCTGCGCAGGGCGATGGAGGTGGGCGCGATGGCCTTCCTGGTCAAGGACAGCCCGGCCAGGGAGCTGGCCGCCGCCGTCCGGCGGGTCCGCGGCGGCGAGCGCGTCATCGACCCGGGCCTGGCCGCCGCCGCGCTCAGTGCCGGCCCCAACCCGTTGTCGCCCCGCGAGCGTGACGTCCTGGTCGCCGCCTCGGGCGGTACCAGCATCGCCGACATCGCCGCGCGCCTGCACCTGTCGGAGGGTACGGTCCGCAACTACCTCTCCTCGGCCATCCGCAAGACGCACGCCCGCAACCGCATCGAGGCCGTCGAGCGCGCCCGCACCCAGGGCTGGCTCTGAGCCGGGTTCACGAGGAGAGCGCCGCGGCCTCCTCGGCCTCGATCTGCTCGTTCCACTCGCGCTTGGTGGAGCGCCAGGCCTCGTCGTCGCGGCCCAGGCGCCAGTAGCCCGAGATGGACAGCTGAGACAGCGGGATGCCGCGCTCGGCGCGCAGGTGGCGCCTGAGCTCGCGGACGAAGCCCGCCTCGCCGTGGACGAAGGCGTGCACGGCGTCGTCGGGGAAGTCCAGCTCGCGGACCGCTTGGACGAGCCGCTCACCGAACGGGCCACCCGTGCGGTGCAGCCAGACGATCTTCACGTCGCCCGGTGAGTCGAGTCGCTGCTCCTCCCCGGCGTCCTCGACCTCGATGAAGGCCCAGGCCCGCGCCCCGGCGGGGAGGCGTTCCAGGGAGGCGGCGATGGCCGGCAGCGCGCTCTCGTCCCCCGCGAACAGGTGCCAGCCGGCCTCCGGGTCGGGGGCGTAGGCCCCGCCCGGGCCGAAGAAACAGATCTCCTCACCCGGCTGGACCCGGTCGGCCCACGGCCCGGCGAGGCCGCTGTCGCCGTGGTGGACGAAGTCGATCGTCAGCTCGCCCGCGTCGGCGTCCCAGCGGCGGACGGTGTAGGTGCGGGTGGTGGGCCACTGCTCGCGGGGCAGGTCGCGGCGGATCGCCTCCAAGTCGAACGGCTGCGGGTAGCTCACCCCCGCCGGGGCGAACAGCAGCTTCACGTAGTGGTCCGTGTACTCGTCCGCGCGGAAACCGGCGAGCTCCGGGCCGCCGAGCACCACCCGGATCATGTGCGGGGTGAGCCGCTCGACCCGCTGGACCCGGCCGCTCGTCACCTTGCGTGCGGCTTTCTCGTCTGCCATATGCCACTCCGGGGGAGTCAAAGTTAGGTGAACCTAACTCGTACCATACGTCACCGAAGCGGAGTGAAGGAGGCCGCCACCCGGTCTGCCCGTTCCGGGGGCGGCGATGATCCTGTGGCCCGCCGTCGCGGAGCCGGTGGCCGCCGTTATGAATCTACATTGTAAAGGCGATGGTGCCGGTACGGAGACCCTCCGGCCTCGGGTGTCCGTGCCTCAGTGCCGCATGGATGCGACCTGGCGGATCAGGTCGGAGACCCGCACGATGCCCATGCAGCGGCCGACCTCGTCGGTGACCACCAGGTCGTCATAGACGCGCTCGGCGTCGCGGCCCGCGACCTGCATGGCCGCGATGGCGGTGGTCGTCCTGGGGACCGCGCGGGCGGGGTCGGCCAGCCGTCCGGCGGGCTTTTTGCCGTGCAGGGCGTGGCCGAACCGGCCGGAGATCGACAGCAGGAAGCGGCTGCGGTCGAGGCTGCCCTTGGGGCGCTGGTACTCGTCGACGAGGACCACGCTGGTGATGGACGGCTCACCGCCGAAGGCGTCGATCGCGGCTTCGGCGGTGGCCTCGTAGGGGAGGGTCACCGCGGGCAGCAGGAGCTCCTGGACGCGTGGACCGAGCGTGAAGCGGGACGGCTCCTGTTCGACGACCGGGAGTGGTACGTGCACCCGGCCGGACGGGCCGGGGGCCAGCAGCGGGCCCTGCGCGAGCCGGACCCCCCAGCCGCGGAGCGCGGAGAGCTGTGCCTCGTCGCGCACGCCGGGGGCCAGCACGTGCGCGCCGGCTTCCCGGGCGAGCCGGGCCAGACCCTCGCCGATGGCGGTGCGGCGCGGGTCGCGGGGCACCTGGGCGATCAGCTCCGGGGAGATCACCGCCAGGTACGGCGCCGCGTCGGCGAGAAGGTCCAGCGGGATGTGCCCGGCGCCCAGGTCGCCCACCGCGATGAGGTAGCCGATGGCGCGCAGGCCGTCCAGGCCGACGATCAGGGAGCGGCGCTCGAACTGGGCGAAGTCACCCCGCACGGTGAGGATCACCTCGCGGGGACGCCGCCCGGACGCGCGGAGGGCCTCGTGGAGCGGCGCGAGCGCGGCCGTGCCGCCGATCACCGCGGCCGTCGGCAGGGTCAGCACCAGCGGCAGCAGGGTCTCGCCGGCAGCGGCGTCGTGCACGGTCTGGATCGTGGTGGAGATGTTCCCCCGGCTCGCGCCTCCCGCCTGGAGCGCGATGACGCCTCCGGTATCGAGGTCGACGACAGGCGTGAGGCCCGCGGGGGCCGCTGTGGGGTCCTGCGGGTTGACGTGCGCTCTGGTCGTCACGTTCAAAAGGATGGGGGTTCCTTTGGCGCCATAGAAGCAACGTGCGGCGATGTTCACTGATATTTCGCTATTCGTTGGATTTGTCCAGCGTGATCGTGTGTTCCGCGAGGTCAGCCGGTAGTGTCGCGTTTCATGACGTCGCGACCGGCCAAGGGGGGAGGCCGCTGGGTCTCGGTGGCGCCCGACCGCCTGAACCGCTGGATCGACGGTTTCGTCGACAGGCACGGGCCGCCGCGGGTGACGGCCTCGGCCTCCGCCGTACGCCTCGACGGCGCGGACGGCGCGGTCGCCGAGTGCCAGGTGCCGTTTCCGCCGCTCGTCCAGGCCGGGGGCGGTCCGCTGGCGCGTCTGGTCACCCACGTGCGCACCGAGCGCAGGGTCGGGGTGCTGCTGGTGCGGCTGGGGGGACACGCGGCGGGGATCTTCCAGGGAGAGGAACTGCTCTCCTCCAAGGTCGGCTCGCGGCCGGTGCACGGGCGCAGCGCGGCGGGCGGCTGGTCACAGCGGCGCTTCGCCCGGCGCAGGGAGAAGCAGGTGGACCAGGCGCACGAGGCGGCGGCCGAGGTGGCGCTGCGCGTCCTGGGGCCGCGGGTGGACGAGCTGGAGGCGGTCGTGCTCGGTGGAGACCGGCGCGCGGTCGACGCATTGCGCTCGGACCGCAGGCTCGCCCCGGTCTTCGCGCTGGAGGCCGAGCCCTTCCTGACGGTTCCCGATCCGAGGCTGGTGGTCCTGCGGGACACCCCCGCCCAGTTCCGCGCGGTCCGCATCAGGGTGAGCGATCCCACCTAATCGAGGAGAGCCGGGCCCTTGCCGCGCCGTACACTGATCGGTATGCGCACTCCCGATTGACCGTCGTCCCGATGAAGGCGAGACGGCCGAGCCGAGAGCCGGGAGACACAGGGCGCGGCGGGTTCGGCCACAGTGAAGTGAGCCTGTGTATTTCCTGCTGGGAGTGTTCTCCAACCATGATCGTAGCTTCTGACATCGAACTGCGGGCCGGGGCCCGCCTGCTCATCGAGGGCGCGTCGTTCCGGGTGAACCCCGGCGACAAGATCGGGCTCGTCGGCCGCAACGGGGCCGGGAAGACCACGCTGACCCGGGTGCTCGCGGGAGAGGGGGCGGCGGCCTCGGGCACGGTCTCCATCAGCGGGGAGGTGGGTTACCTGCCGCAGGACCCGCGCACCGGTGACCTGCACGTGCTCGCCCGCGACCGTATCCTGTCGGCTCGCGGGCTCGACGAGGTGCTGCGTGAGCTGCGCGAGGCCGAGCTGGGCATGTCCTCGGCGGACGATCGCACCAGAGACCGCGCCGTGCGCGCCTACGGGCGCCTGGAGGACCGGCTGCACGTGCTGGGCGGGTACGCCGCCGAGTCGGAGGCCGCCTCCATCGCCTCCAGCCTGGGGCTGCCGGACCGGGTGCTCGGCCAGCCGCTGGAGACGCTCTCCGGCGGGCAGCGCAGGCGGGTGGAGCTGGCTCGAATTCTCTTCAGCGGGGCAGAGACTCTCCTTCTTGACGAGCCGACAAACCACCTAGATGCTGACTCAATCGGGTGGCTTCGTGATTTTTTACGATCTCACCAGGGCGGCTTGATCATTATTAGCCACGACGTGGGGCTTCTTGAAGCGACGGTAAACCGCGTCCTGCACCTCGACGCCAACCGTGCGGTGATCGACACCTACAACGTCGGCTGGAAGGCCTATCTGGCCCAGCGGGAGACCGACGAGAAGCGCAGGAGGCGCGAGCGCGCCAACGCCGAGAAGCAGGCCTCCGCCCTGATGTCGCAGGCCGACAAGATGCGTGCCAAGGCCACCAAGGCCAAGGCCGCGCAGGACATGCAGCGCCGTGCCGAGCGCCTGCTCTCCGGCCTGGAGGTGGAGCGGCGCGGCGACAAGGTCGCCAAGCTGCGCTTCCCCCAGCCGGCTCCGTGCGGGCGTACCCCGATCATGGCGGAGGGGCTGTCGAAGTCGTACGGCTCCCTGGAGGTCTTCACGGACGTCGACGCCGCCGTGGACAGGGGCAGCAGGGTCGTGATCCTGGGCCTGAACGGCGCGGGGAAGACCACCCTGCTGCGCATTCTGGGGGGCGTCGAGGAGCCCGACACCGGGGCGGTCAAGGCCGGCCACGGGCTCAAGCTGGGCTACTACGCGCAGGAGCACGAGACGATCGACCCCGGCCGTAGCGTGCTGGAGAACATGCGCTCGGCCGGGGGAGAGCTCCCCGACGTGGAGTTGCGCAAGGTTCTGGGCTCGTTCCTGTTCACCGGCGACGACGTGGACAAGCCCGCGGGGGTGCTGTCGGGCGGGGAGAAGACGCGGCTGGCGCTGGCCACGCTGGTGCTGTCGGCGGCCAATGTCCTCCTCCTCGACGAGCCCACGAACAACCTCGATCCGGCCAGCCGGGAACAGGTTCTTTCGGCGCTAAAGTCCTATTCTGGGGCGATTGTGCTCGTCACGCATGATGAGGGTGCTGTAGAGGCTCTACGACCCGATAGGGTGATCTTGCTACCTGACGGAGTTGAAGACGCATGGAGCGACGAATTTTCCGATCTTGTGGCACTTGCCTGATCTTAATTTGAGCGGGTACGGATCTTTTCCCGTGGAGTAGGTAGCCGATCTCGCTGAAATGACTGATCATGGCGTGTGTAACGCTGCGGAAGTCTGGCACTACAGGAGGTACTCGTGGCCGAGACTCTCAAGAAGGGCACCCGGGTTACCGGGGCCGACCGTGAAAAACTGGCCTCCGATCTCAAGAAGCGCTACAGCGCGGGTGAAAGCATCCGCGCTCTGGCCGCTTCGACCGGCAGGTCATACGGGTTCATCCACCGCATCCTGAGCGAGTCCGGTGTGACTCTGCGCGGGCGCGGTGGCGCCACCCGAGGCAAGTCCAAGCGCTGACTCCGCCTCGGAACGCGCGACCGCAGCCGCTCGTCCCCCACACGCCGAAGCCGTTCCCGCCCGAGCCTATAGAACCTCATTCTGGAGAGTCGATAGGCTCGGGCGAGGCGGAAACGGAAGGTGGGAGAACGGGCGATGGTGGAAGTGGCGTTCGGGGGGAGTGCGGAGGAGATCTCTCTGAAGGAGGTCGGTCTGCGCTACGAGGTGGACGGCGAGATCGCGACGATCACGCTGGACCGTCCGGAGAAGCGGAACGCTCAGACGTTCGCTACCTGGTCGGCTCTGGCTCATATCGGTGACAACCTGCCGCAGCAGGTGAGGGTCGTCGTGATCAGAGGTGAGGGGCCGTCCTTCTCGGCGGGGATCGATCTGAGGATGTTCACCCCGGAGGGGGTGCCAGGGCAGGGGGCGTTCACGTCCCTGGCGACACTCGACGAGACGGCTTTCGTCGACCGGGTGGCGGCGGCCCAGCGGGGTTTTCTCTGGCTGAGACGTCCCGACATCGTCTCCGTGGCGGCCGTGCAGGGCCACGCGGTCGGTGCGGGGTTCCAGCTGGCGCTCGCCTGCGACCTGCGGGTCCTGGCGGACGACGCCGAACTGTGCATGAAGGAGCCGGCTCTCGGGCTGGTTCCCGACCTGACCGGCACCAAGCCACTGGTCGATCTGGTGGGCCTGTCCCGGGCCATCGAGATCTGCCTGACCGCCCGCGTCGTGGGGGCGCAGGAGGCGGCCAGGATCGGCCTGGCCGAACTGGTCGTCGCACCGGGGGAGTTGACGGAGGCCGTGCGCGACCTGACCGCCGCGCTGCTGGCGACCAACCGCGACGCCGCGACGGCGACCAAGCGGCTGCTTCAGGGTGCTTCGGGGCGCACGCTGGAGGAGCAGGCCGCGGCCGAGGCGCGCGAACAGGAGGCGCGTATCAAGGCGGTTTTCGGGTAGGTCATCGAGTTTTCAAACGGTCCGTCATGTTCGGCGAGGAGACCGCCGGGCAGGTGAATCGCCTCCCCGCCACGGCTCCCGGCTGCGAAACGGCCGGGGCCCGTCTCGGCAGGGGAGGCGAGAAGCCGCCCTTCTCCCGGACGAGCCACCGGTGTTCGCCTCAAGCTGACGGGGGAATGAGCGAGCCTCTCCCGGTGCTCGCATCGGGAGAGGAGGCCAGATGGCGATGATGGGTGGGGGCTTCGGCCCCCAGATGATGCGTTCGCTCCGGCGGGACAGCTCGGTGACCAAGGAGCGTCTGACGCCGGGCACGGTCCGGCGCATCGCCCGCTACGCCAGGCCCTTCTCGCGGCATATCGCCGCCTTCCTCGCGCTGGTCGTGGTCGGCTCGGTCATCGTGATCGCCAACCCGCTGCTGATGAAGGCGATCATCGACGACGGCATCGTCGCCAGGCGCCAGGGGGTGGTGATCGCCCTCGCGCTGGTCATCGCGGGCCTGGCGGTCGCGGACGCGGTGCTCACCCTGGCCCAGCGCTGGTTCTCCGCGCGGATCGGCGAGGGTCTCATCTACAACCTGCGCACCGAGGTCTTCGACCACGTCCAGCGCATGCCCGTGGCCTTCTTCACCCGCACCCAGACCGGCGCCCTGGTCTCCCGGCTCAACACCGACGTCATCGGAGCCCAGCGTGCCCTGACCAGCACGCTGTCGTCGGTCGTGGCCAACGTGGTCATGCTGGTGCTGGTTCTCGGCGCCATGCTGGTGCTCTCGTGGCAGATCACCCTCGTCGCCCTCGTGCTGCTGCCGATCTTCGTCCTCCCCGCCAAGTGGGTCGGCAGGAAGATGTCCGGGCTCACCCGTGAGCAGATGGAGCTCGACGCCGAGATGAGCTCCATGATGACCGAGCGGTTCAACGTCGCCGGCGCGATGGTCGCCAAGCTGTACGGCCGCCCGGCCGACGAGGCGGCCACCTTCGGCGGCAAGGCGGGGCGGGTGCGCGACGTCGGCGTCACCGTGGGCATGTACGGGACGGTCTTCCGGGTCGCGCTCGGCCTGGTGGCGGCGCTGGCCACCGCCCTGGTGTACGGCCTGGGGGGCCTGCTGGCCGTCTCCGGCGTCTTCGAGCTCGGCACCCTGGTGGCCCTCGCCGCCCTCCTGATGCGCCTGTACGGCCCGCTGACGAGCCTGTCGAACGTGCACGTGGACGTGATGACCGCGCTGGTCAGCTTCGACAGGGTCTTCGAGGTGCTCGACCTGCGGCCCATGGTCGCCGAGCGGCCCGACGCCAGGCCCCTTCCCGAGGGGCCGGTCTCCGTGGAGTTCGACGACGTCCGGTTCAGGTACCCCACGGCCTCGGAGGTGTCGCTGGCCTCGCTGGAGGCGGTGGCCCGCCCCGACACCGGGCCGGGCCACGAGGTGCTGCGCGGCGTCACCTTCACCGCCCGCCCCGGCCAGATGGTCGCCCTGGTCGGCCCCTCGGGAGCGGGGAAGACCACCATCACGGGCCTGGTCTCGCGCCTCTACGACGTCAGCGAGGGCGCGGTACGGATCAACGGCCTGGACGTGCGCGACGCCACCCTGGCCTCGCTGCGCGACAGCGTGGGGGTCGTCATGCAGGACGCCCACCTGTTCCACGACACCATCGGGGCCAACCTCCGCTACGCCAGGCCCGAGGCGAGTGAGGAGGAGATCTGGGAGGCGCTGCGGGCCGCCCAGATCGCCGAGTTGGTGCTGGACCTGCCCGAGGGGCTGGAGACCGTGGTGGGCGACCGGGGGCACCGGCTGTCCGGTGGCGAGAAGCAGCGGCTGGCCCTGGCGAGGTTGCTGCTCAAGGCGCCCCGGGTGGTCGTCCTCGACGAGGCCACCGCGCATCTGGACTCCGAGTCCGAGGCCGCCGTCCAGCAGGCGCTGAAGGTCGCGCTGGCCGGGCGCACCTCGCTGGTCATCGCCCACCGGCTGTCCACGATCCGCGAGGCCGACCAGATCCTGGTGGTCCAGGACGGCCGCATCGTCGAGCGGGGCCGGCACGAGGAACTGCTGAGCAGGGGGGCGGTCTACGCCGAGCTCTACCGGACTCAGTTCAGTCAGGCGTCCTGACCGCGTCCGCGGTGCCGGCGGCGCGCCTTCGAGTGGCTCTTCCAGCGCGGATGGTGTAGATCATGGGGGCGTGGAAGACCGGCTTAGACGTGATGACCTGACCGACGACGAGTGGACACGGCTGGCGCCGTTACTGCCCGATCACGCCAGGCAGGGGAACCGGTGGGCCGATCACCGCACGATCATCGACGGAGTGTTCTTCCGGACCAGGACCGGCTGCCCCTGGCGGAAGCTGCCCGAGGCCTACGGCAAGTGGAAGACGGTCTACAACCGGCATCGCCGCTGGTGCCGGGACGGCACCTGGGAGGCGATCCTGGACGCGCTGCCGAGCGCTCCCGCCCGGCGGCCGGCCCCGCCCGGGGACATCCGTCCAGGTGCGATGTTCGTGGTCGCCAACTGGTGACCGGTTGACGGAGGGGAACGCGGGCCGGCGTCAGGATGAGGGGACGTAGCCCAGGCGGGTGAGCTCCTCGCGGGCGACCTTGGCCACCAGTTCGGCGTCCTGGCCGCGCAGGCGGGTGCGCCAGACGCCGACCTTCGGCATGTTCCGGCCCAGCAGGGCGATCTTGGGGACCCGCGTCTCCAGAAAGCGGGAGAGCTCGCCCATGGCCTCGGCCGGGGAGGAGACCAGGTCCTCGTAGCGCAGGGTCAGCAACTGCTCGCGGGGCAGCTCCTGGTGGAGCGAGGCCGCGAGCCGGACCGCGCTGCGCCAGCGCAGCGCGCACTTTCCCGCCGTGGGCATCGCCTTCCAGCGTTCGCGGTGCTCGCCGGAGCTGACGCCGAGGAAGGGGTTGGGGAACTCCGTCTCGTCGCTCAGCATGGCCGGCTTGAACCAGGTCAGGGAGGCGGGGTCGGCCAGCATGTCGGCGGCCACGTCCCGGCCGTCCCTGATCAACTGGACGAAACGGGCGTCCGGAAAGGCCTGCAACAGCACCGAGGCGCTGTAGAGCAGGTCGGGGCTGGCGTCGCCGAAGCGGGCCACCGAACCCGAGGCCACGCAGGGGCCCGCTCCGGTCACGCCGCCCGCTTCCCGGCACGGGGCCGGGCACTCCTCGCAGGCGCCGGGGACGATCTGCCAGGACTCGGCCATGGCGTCGCGGAGCACGCGGGTCGCGCCCATGCCCCGCCCCGCGATCGAGGGGCGCCGGGCGAAGGCGTAGACGACGTGTGCCACCGCCGCACGTCCCATGGTGACGTGGAACCCGGGGGAGCGTTTCAGGGCACGGGCCAGCAGGTCCGCGCCAGAGTGCGGGGCGGCGAGCACGAACACCGGGTGGCGGACCTTGATGCCGTTGACCACCAGGATGTGAGGCGGAGGTCGCATATGAAAGCCCAGTGTGGCACCGTTTGGGGAGTGAACGAACCGGCCGGCATACCGGTCCCGCCCTCGCCATGCCCGGGTGACACCGTGACGGTGGTCGCCCCGTCGGGACCTCCAGATTTCGGAAGGCTGGCGCGTGGCGTCCGCGTCCTGGAGGGGCTCGGCCTGAAGGTCGTCATCGGGGCCCACGTCCTCGACAGGGACCGCTACCTGGCGGGCTCCGACGCCGATCGCGCCCGCGACCTGCAGGACGCCTGGTGCGACCCCGCGGTGAGCGCGGTGTTCTGCGCCCGCGGCGGCTACGGTGCCACCCGGCTCCTCGGCCTGCTGGACTGGGAGGCGATGCGGGCCGCCGATCCCAAGGCGCTCGTCGGCTCCAGCGACGTCACCGCGCTGCACAGCGCGTTCGCCGTGGAGCTGGGCGTCGCCTCCTGGTTCGGGCCGATGCCGGCCTGTTCCACGATCAGCGACCCGGAAGGGCCCGAGCCGCGCACCTTCGAGAACTTCACGGCCGCCCTCGCCGGGACGCCGCCGCCGATCACCGGTGACCGGGTGATCGTTCCCGGTGCGGTCACGGCACCGGTCACCGGCGGTAACCTCAGCCTGCTGGCCGCACTCTGCGGCACGCCGTACGCGCTGTCGGCCCGGGGGCGGATCGTCCTGCTCGAGGACGTCGACGAGGCGCCGTACCGGATCGACAGGATGCTCACCCAGCTGCTGCAGGCGGGGGCGCTCGACGGAGCGGCCGGGTTCGTCCTGGGCTCCTGGGTCGACTGCGGTGACCCCTACCCGGTGCTGGAGGAGTTGCTCGCGCCGCTCGGGGTACCCGTCATCGCGGGGCTGCCGGTAGGGCATGGAGCGCCACAATTTTCAGTATTGCTTGGGGCACTTGGTGCTATTGATGCAAAATCGTGCTCTCTGACCTACTCAACAGGGGGCGTCGACAAGGCACTCTAGGTGCGAACCTAGGAGGAAACCGGCAGAGGGGGCGCACGCGTGAGACTGTTCCGGCGGCACCGTGACCGGCGAACCGAGGCGCTACCGCGCCCGATCGAAGAGGTCGATCTCGACTCCTTGCTCGCCCTGGTCGCGGACAGTCTCGGTTACGCCTGCGCCTTCGACCCCGGCGGTGCCGTCCTGACGCTCACCGGCCCGCGCCGGGTCGTGGTGCGACTGGCGGGGCTGCGCGCCGAGGCGCTGAGGCGCTCCCGCGAGGACTGGCCGGTGCTCGTCTCCGAGCACCTGGCCCACGTCCTGGCCACGGCGGACGAGCCGCTCGACGCCTGTGACCTGGAGCAGGTGCGCCCGATGCTGCGGACCCGCATCCAGCTCGACGACGACCTCGACTCGGCCCGCGTGGTCGGCCGTCACCTCACCGCCGACCTGGTCGAGGTGCTCACCATCGGCTACGGCCCCGCCGGTCGCCCGGTCCGCCCCGAGGAGGTCGGCTGCTGGCCGATCACCGCCGCCCAGGCGCTCGATGTGGCCCTGGAGAACGCCCGCCGGGACGAGCGGCTCTCGGTCACGGAGGGCGACCTCGGTGGCGTGGCGGTCCGCAGGCTGACCGGACCCACCGCCGGCGCCGCCGCCCACCTGCGCAGGCTGGGCGACTACCTGCCCGTCCCCTCCGACGGGGTCCTCGTCGCGCTGCCCGACCCGGCGACGCTGATCGTCCATCCGGTCGAGGGCATCGGCGTGGTCCGCGCGATCGAGCGGCTCCGGCTGTTCGCCCAGCGGGAGTTCGATCTGCGTGCCGAGGCGCTCAGCCCGCAGGTCTACTGGTGGCACGGTGGCCGCCTCTCCCTGATCAGGGCCGACCTGGTCAGCCAGGACGGACAGACCCGGCTGGTGGTCGCGCCCCCGCCGGACTTCGCGCGCGTCCTGGCGGCGATGGCCGCCCGCCCGGAGAGCCACTCCGACGGCGAGTCCGGCGCCGGCTGATCCGCCGGCCACCCGAAGCCGAGGTGGCGTGAGCACACCTCGGCACCGGGAGCCCCCCACCTTCTTCCGGTACGGGGACGATGTCGACCGCCGACCGTTCGCCATGGCGACCGCGGACGCGAGAGGATGTGTCCCGCCCCTCCACGCCCACCTCGGTGGCCGCCGCTCCCCTTCCCGGATCGGCCGGCGCCCCCGCCCGCGCCCTGGCCGTGGTCGCGAGATGGGGCATGATGAGGTCTGGATCTACGAGGGGTGGGACATGGCGCAGTGGTGCCTCGGTGTCGATCTGGGGACGAGTTTCTCCGCCGGGGTGATAGCGGCCGAAGGGCGCTTCGACGTCCTGGAGGTCGAGGGAGAGCGGCGCATCCCCTCCGCCGTCATGCTGGACGAGCGGGGGACGCTCGTGGCGGGCAGGATCGCCCAGCGGGGCATCGCGATCAGCCCCGAGCGGGTCGAGCGTAATCCCAAGCGCTACGTCGGCCGGGGCCGGATGCTGCTCGGCGGTGTCCCGGTGGACGTGGCCGACACCATGGCGGCGCTGCTGGAGCTGTTCGTCAGCGAGGGACGGCGGCGCTTCGACGGCGCCGATCCCGACTGCATCGCGCTGACCCACCCGGTGGCCTGGGACGCCGACCGTAAGGCGGTGCTGCTGGCGGCGGCCAGGAAGGTCGTCAGCGGCGTGCGGATCGTGCTCATCGACGAGCCCGTCGCCTCGGCCCGCTACTTCGCCTCCGCCGGGCGGGCGGACGGCGGGTCGCGGCTGGCCGTCTACGACCTCGGCGGCGGTACGTTCGACGCCGCGGTGCTCACCGTGGACGGCGGTGACTTCGCGGTCGTCGGCGAGCCGGGCGGCAGCGACGAGATCGGCGGCGAGGGGTTCGACGAACAGGTCTTCGCGTTCCTCGGAGCCCAGATCGAGGGGCTCGACGCCGACTGGTGGCAGCAGGTGACCACCAACCCCGAGCGCCGCTACGTCAGCTACGCCGCGGACCTGCTCAAGATGGCCAGGGAGGCCAAGGAGACGCTGTCGAAGTTCGACACCTCCTCGCACTACGTGGTCGGCATCAACGAGGACGTGCACATCACCAGGGCCGACCTGGAGGATCTCATCGGCGAGGAGATCGTCAGGACGGTCGACATCCTGGACGAGACGATCCGCGGCGCGGGGGTCGAGCCCGGCGAACTGGCCGCGGTGTTCATGACCGGCGGCCCCAGCCGGATGCCGCTGGTCCAGAAGGCGGTACGCGAGCGCTTCGGCGACCGGGTGCGGACCTACGACGACCCGAAGATCGTGGTCGCCTACGGCGCCGCGCAGCTGGCCTGGAAGCTCAAGGTCGAGCACCACGAGCCCGGTGCGGGCCGCACCCCCACCGGCGGCCACCGGGTGCCCGCCGGTGCGGCGGGTGTTTCCGGCACGGGACAGGCCCCCAGTGCTCCCGGCGCTCCCGGCGTCGCCGGCACGGGGCAGCGGGCCTTCACCGGCCCGGTGGCGAATCCTCCGGGCCCGGTGGCGGCCGGACCGGCGGTGGGCCACCACACGCCCAGTGTGCCCGGTGCGCCGGTGGCAGTTCCGACCGGTGGACACCGGTCCTTCAGCGGTCCCGAGGGCGGTGCCACCGGCGGCCACCGGGTGCTCACCGGTCCCGGCGACGGTGCCACCGGAGGGCACCGGGAGCTCGGCGGCCGGCCCGCGGGCCGAGGGGGCGCGGCGGGCGGGGACGGGCCCAGCGTCCAGGGGATCGAGAAGGTGATGGACGGCGTGCTGGAGGCGCGCATCGAGGCGGGCCAGGTCTTCGTCCACCAGGCCTTCGAGCAGGGCCACCTGCTGCGCAGACTCGACGGGATCGAGGGCCGGTACGACCGGGAGCTCGGCTTCGGCAGGCTCGTGGAGTGGGCCGCCTCCAGCGAGGGCGTCGTGGCGGTGGAGCAGGTCGGGCCCGCGCAGGTGCTGGTCCGCGCCCTCACCCGCGACCTCGCCATCCGCGCCACCCACCCGCTGCAGATGTGGGGCAACCCCACCGTGATCGCCCACGGCCGTACGGCGTGGGTCTTCTTCCACTCCCGCCAGGTCGTCGGTGTCGACACCTCGATGGGCCTGCCCTGGGGGGAGACCGGCCAGCTGGCCATGATCGAGCTCGACCTGGGCGGCGGCTTCGCCTTCCAGGCCCCCCAGCCACGCGAGCTGGGCCCCTACGCCCAGTGGTTCCTGAACGAGGACAACAGGCTGCGCCGGCTGCTCGACCAGGAGGCGCCCAGCGGCACCGAGCCGTCCTCCTCGGTGGGCGCGCCGGGCTGCACCGTGGTGCTCGGGCAGTTCAGCAGCAACAAGCCGATGTTCCAGAACCGGCACCAGGACTTTCGGCCATGGCAGGTGCTGTGCCTGGTCGACCCCGGCGGCGTGGTGCGCCCGACGGTGCGCGAGCCGGGGCGCGGCTGGCTGCACCAGGTGGTCCTGCACCGGGGCAGGTGGTTCACCTCCGGCTCGGCGGGGCTGGAGGCCGACACCGCGGACGGCAGGACCAGGCTGGTCATGCCGCGTCCCCGGGGCGGCGCGCTGCGCTGGTTCTCCGCGGGCAACGAGATCTACGCGGTCGGCACCGACCAGGTGAGCCCCGTCAGGGGCTGGTCGGTCGGGATCTTCGACCAGCGTTCCCAGACGCTGGAGTTCCTGATGGGCAAGCAGTCGGCGACCCTGGCCGGCCACCTCACCTCCCGCCACCGCTGGGAGCGGCCGAGGCTGGTCGCCGACGGTGACTCGATGTGGATGACCATGCAGGACGCGGGCCGCAGCAGGCTGCTGCACATCACCCCGGGCGGAGCGCGGGAGGTGCATCGCACGCCGGGGATGTTCGAGCCGGTCGTCCGGGTCGCCACGGGCCTGCTCTGCCTGCACCGCCCCGACGACGCCACCGGCGCCACCCGCGACCGGCCCGCGACCCTGGTACACCTGCCGCTCTGAC
>NZ_JBEXGU010000029.1:0-73811 GCF_040607515.1 Streptosporangium sp. NPDC005286
CCGGAGGGCAGGTCGAAGGCGACCGACCAGCCGTTGATCGTGGTGGTGCCGCCATTGGTGATCGTGTACTTGCCCTCGAAACCGGTCCCCCAGTCGGAGACCTTGGTGAAGACGGCGGTGGCCGAGGCCGCCTGGGCGGGTAGTGCGACCGTCATCGCCAGGACGAGGGCCGCCAGGGCGACGAGAGAACGAGCGATGGCGCGTAATTTCACGTTAACCTCATGCGTTCTGTGGGGGGTGTGACCGTACGGCCCGCGCCACGCGGGGAGGTGCGCGGGCGCGAACGTGGGCGCGAGCCGTACGGCGAGGTGGGTGCGGTCTCGCCGTGGTGAGACCGTTCCGTTGATCAGCGCGGTACGCCGGGGACCGCCGGGCTCATCGAGTCGCGGGTGCCTCCGCCGTCGCATGCTCCGGGCATCGCCGATCGGCGGGTGAGAGTGCGGCGACGGCGGCGCCGAGAGCGGCCGGGACGGGGGCGCCGGGCAGGGCCGGGGCGAGGGCACCGGGCGCGGGCAGGGCGCGACCAGGGTTTGCAACCGCAGTCAGGACGAGGAGGGGAAAGGTGCGCCGCATGATCGCTCCCATGGACGTGGAACCTGGGGGGGTGAGGCGTCCGGACGGTCGGACCTTCGGTTGCGGCGGCTCACGCCGCCGAGTTTTCGCAGCTCATGATCTGGTCACAGGGGGCGCACGAGCCAAGGGCACCCCCATTCGGCACTTCTTTTAGGAAAGTTTCCTAAGAGTTGTCGTGATCGTAGCCTTGACAGAGTCCTGCCACAAGGCCCAAAAACGTCAGCCGCCGCGCTATCGGACAGGAACGTTCCAAAGCGCGCGGCGATCACCTTGTCGGCCGTTCCCCGGCACGACTAAGGCGCCCGGTACGGCGAACCGCACCGGACGCCCGCTCACCCGACTCTCAGGCGATGTCGAAACCGCTGAAGAGCAGAAGCGCCAACCCGAGGGCGACCACCACGTTGACCAGGGTCGCGGCGGCGAAGACCCCTACCGGACGCCAGCCGGCCTCCCTGAGCGAGGCCACCCGGAACTCCAGGCCGATGCTGACGAAGGCCAGGATCAGGAACCAGACCCGCAGGTCGTTGACCACCCCGATGGTCGCCTTGCCGTCCGCAGCGGTCACCGTGGACAGCCACCAGGTGGCGATCACGGAGGCCGCGACGAAGCCGAGCACGAACTTCGGGAAACGCCGCCAGAACTCTCCCGGCCCTGGGCGCGCCGCGTCGGCGCGGCGCTCGATCCGGAAGGCGAAGTAGGCGGTCAGCGCGATGGTCACCACGCCGATCAACGCGTTCTGGGTGACCTTCACGATGCTCGCCACCGCGAGCGCGTCGTCCCCGACGATCGCGCCGGCGGCGGTCACCGCGGCGGTGGTGTCGATGTTGCCGCCGATCCACGCCCCCGCCACCTCCGGGCTGAGCCCGAAGACCCCGGCCAGCCAGGGCAGGATGAAGATGGACGGCAGGGCGAAGGCGATCACCAGGCTGGCGCTGTAGGCGAGCTGCTCTCGCCTGGCCTGGACGGCGCCCGCCGCCGCGATGGCCGCGCTCACCCCGCAGATCGACACCGCGGCCGACAGCAGCGCGCGGAGCCTGTCGTCCAGGCCGAGCCTGCCGCCGAGCCACCAGGTGAACAGGAAAACCGCGGTGATCAGCACGATCGCCTGGATGATCGCGGGACCGGCGGCCGTGACGATCACCTTGAGGTTGATCGAGGCGCCCAGCAGGACGAGGCCGGTCTTGATGAAGAACTCGGTGCGGAAACCTCCGGCGAGGCGGTCGCGCAGCCCGGTCGCGGTCAGGACCGCGTTTCCCGCCAGTCCCAGGATGATCGCGTACACCGGATACTCGACGGCGGCCCCGATGTCCCCGAGCGCGGTGCCCTCAAGCAGGTCCGGCACGTTCCTGTCCAGGTAACGGGTGGCCGCGGCCAGCAGCAGGACGACCAGGACCCCGAGCAGCGCCCACCCCAGGCCGCTCCCGGAGGCGGCCGCGGGACCGCCGGCCGCGCCGACCTCTACGTTCTCTCGCTTCCCGGTGCTCATCAGGGCACCAGCCCGACGGGGATGACGCCGACGAGCACCAGTGCCAGGAGCACGAGCCCGACGACCGTCGCCGCCCAGTCCTCGTTGATCGCCGTCCGGCCGTCGTCCGCGGTAGGGGGATCTGTCTCGCTCATCTCACGACCTCACTCGTTGTTTCGCGGTACACCCCCCGAGCGATTTCATGTTAAGCCGATAGGGATTAAAGGTAAACCGGTCGAGCTCGCCCGTTGACCATCGGACCCGCGGGTCGGCGAGCACACTTCCGGCGGTACGGTAGCGATGCATCCCGTAACGCCCCCTGGAGCACCACCATGTTCTTTGGCATCACCGACATCTGGACCTACGTGGTCGGCGCCTTCTTCATCATCCTGCTGCCCGGCCCGAACTCGCTGTACGTGCTTAGTACCGCCGCCCAGCGCGGGGTACACCAGGGGTACCGAGGGGTCATGGGGGTCTTCCTCGGCGACACCGTCCTGATGGTGCTCGCCGCGGCGGGGGTCGCGTCGCTGCTGAAGTCGACACCGATCCTGTTCAACGTCGTCAAGTACGCCGGGGCGGGTTACCTGGCCTGGATCGGGTTCCAGATGCTGCGGGGGGCCTGGCGCTCGTGGCGCTCCCCCGAGGCCGCGCGGGCCACGACCCCCGTGGCGGAGCGGATCGCGGAGAGCCCCTTCCGCAAGGCCCTGGTCATCAGCCTGATGAACCCGAAGGCGATCCTGTTCTTCATCTCGTTCTTCATCCAGTTCGTGGACCCCGCCTACGGCACCCCCGCGCTGTCGTTTCTGATCCTGGGCGCGATCTGCCAGTTGTTCAGCGTGCTCTACCTGTCGGCGCTGATCTTCGGTGGCACGTTCCTGGCCGGCCAGTTCCGGGCCCGCCGCGGCGTGTCGACGGCGCTGCGGACGGGCGTGGGCGCGCTCTTCATCGGCTTCGGCGTGCGGCTGGCTACCGCGACCCTTGGTTGACCTTGATCGCGACGCTGACCAGCGAGAGGAACAACTCGGCGTCGGCCCGCCCCTCGATGGTCATGGCCACCCACCCGGCGTCCGCGCCGGGAGTGACCCGCCGGCAGTCGGTGAGCACCCGGGCCCACCGGTCGATCACGTCGGTGGTGAGGAGCAGTTCCGCGGTGTGATCGCCGGACATCCTGACGATCTCCCGGCCACCGGACCGGAATCCCAGCCCCCTGCGGGTGCGTTTCAGCGCCAGGTCGGGCCAGCCGATGAGCTGGGCCGCCACATTCGCAACGCCCTCGGTGGAACGGCTGGACGCGCGCGTGCTCAGCACTGCCATGTCTCCCATGGTCGCGGACCGGACCCAATCGGGAAAGCTTCCGTTTCTCAACCGTTACCGGGCAAGTGATCCTCTTCATTAATCGTAATAATTCACACCTCCATCGCACCCGATTGAGATGGTAATAAGCGGTTTTCACGAGATGCTGGACCTCGGTCAGATACGGTGAGTGGCCGGTGAACAGCCGGAGACGGCAGTCTCCGCGATCGCCCTCGACATGGCCGGCATGCATACGGCGTGCCGGGGTAGGCGCGAACATCCAGCGCCCACCACCGCACCAGCCCGTGGAGCGTCATGAGCCATCAGCCCATCGTCCTCCCCCGCCTCGCCGCCCTGGCCAGACAGGCGGCGCCGAGACTGCTTGAGGGCGTCGTCGCCCCCCTGGCCGTCTTCTACGCCGCGCTGGCCGTCCTCGGCCTGCGGGGCGCGCTGGTCGCGGCGGTCACCTGGGTGTACGCGGGAGTGGGGTGGCGGCTGGTCCGGCGGATCCCGGTGCCCGGGACGATGATCCTCGCCGTCATCGCGATCACCGTCCGGGCGCTGCTGGGGTTCTGGACCGGGAGCGCGGTGCTCTACTTCCTCCAGCCCGAACTGGGGACGATCTGCATCAGCATGGTCTTCCTCGCCTCGGTCCGGCTCAACCGCCCACTGGTGCAGCGGCTGACCCTCGACTACATCCACCTGCCGTCGGCGGTGCTGAAACACGAGCGGGTCCGCCGGTTCTTCGCCCGTATCACCCTGCTGTGGGCCTTCGTGCTGCTGGCCAACTCCGCGGTGAGCATCTGGCTGCTGCTTCACGAGTCGATCGGCACCTACCTGCTGGTCCGTACCTCGACCGTGGCCGTGATCAGCGGCCTGGCCGTGGCCTTCTCGCTGTACGCCTTCCGCCGGGTGTTACGCCGCCTGCACTACGACCCCCTCGCCACCCCGCCCGCCTAGCGGGGCAACCGCCGTGCGGTGGACGCACGAAAAGAGGGCGGGGAGGTTCGCATGGTCATGGGTCGGATGCCAAAACGCTGGGCCGGGCTTCCGGTGTTCGTCATCGCGCTCGTGCTGGTGGCTGCGGTGGGGTCACTGGCGGCGGTCAACGCCGGCGGTGAGTATCTGTCACTGAAGCGCCCGCCGTGGGCGCCGCCGCAGTGGCTGTTCGGCCCGGCCTGGACGGTGCTGTACGTCATGATCGCCCTGTCCGGCTGGCTCGCCTGGTCGGCGCGCGGCCTGACCCCGGCGCTCGGTGTCTACGCGGTCCAACTGGTCCTCAACGCGGCCTGGACACCGCTGTTCTTCGGCGCCGGGCAGTACGGCCTGGCGTTCGCGGAGATCGTCGTCCTCTGGCTGGCCATCGTGCTCAACATCGTGCTGTTCTGGCGGATCAGCCGCCCCGCCGCCTGGCTCCTGGTCCCCTACCTGCTCTGGGTGACCTACGCGTCCTCGCTGAATCTCGCCATCTGGCAGCTCAACTGAGCATCCCCGCTTCGTGCGCGGGGACCTCGAGCCCGGTCACTCCCCGACGAAAGTCGGAGGTGGTGGGGGCCATTCGGAGGATGTGGCGGGCCCCGCCCGGTTCCTAGGGTCGGTGGGACGGATCTCGTGGTGATCTCAGGGACATGACCGGAGACCCCGGGGGTTCTCCCGGATACCCGGGGATCACCAGGGATGTCAGCGTTCCGTGCGAGACATCCCCGCCCCCGACTGGAGCCCGGTGTGACACAGGCAATCCTTGACACCCTGCACGATGCGATGGCATCTCCCTGGATCTATCTGGCGCTGTTCGCGCTGGCGTTACTCGACGGGTTCTTCCCCGTGGTGCCGGCGGAGACGTCGGTCATCACCGCCGGGGTGTTCGCCGCCGCCACCGGCGCCCCCGACCTGCCGCTGGTCATCGCGGCGGCCGCGCTGGGCGCGTTCGCGGGCGACCACGTCTCGTACGCCATCGGGCGCGGCGCCAACAACCGGCTGCGCAACGGCAGGCGCAGCCGCAAGACGTTCGCCTGGGCGGAGCGGGCGCTGGCGGAGCGGGGCGGGCTGATCCTCGTGGTGGCCCGCTACATCCCGGGTGGCCGGACCGCCTGCACCCTCACGATGGGCGCGGTCGCCTACCCGCGGCGCTCGTTCGCCCTCTTCGACGCGGTGGCCGCGCTGTCCTGGGCGCTCTACTCGGGACTGATCGGCTACGTGGGCGGCGCGGCCTTCGAGAACGACCCGGTCAAGGGCCTGCTGCTCGGTCTCGGGATCGCCGTGACGATCACCGCCGTGGTCGAGGCCGTCCGCTACCTGCGCCGGCGCCGGGTCCCGGCGGAACCGCAGGCGAGCCTGGTCACCTCCGGTGACTGACGGCGAAGGGAGCCCCCGGACGCCGAAGCCCCCCGGCGGCGGCGTTCATGATCGCTTCCAGATCAGGGTGTGCCACCGGCCGCCCTCCTCGGCCGCCAGCACCAGACGGTCGCCGTCGGCGTTCAGCTCGCGGATCTGGACGGTGCCGGCGAAGGCCGGGTTGAGCGACAGCTCGACGTCGTGGGCGACGTGCCCGTCGCGGATCTCGTAGCGGCCCGCGTAGGCGAAGAACGAGGTGAACGCCTCGGCCAGCGCCTCCGGGGGCGCCTTCCGCGGGCTGGCACCGGGTAGCGGGGATCGCCCGGCGCGCGCGATGGTCGCACTCATGTGGCCGTCGGGGGTGTAGCAGAGCAGCCCCACCGCGTCGGTGCCGAAGGGGTGCGAAACCCTTCCCCCGGCACTGACGATCCGCCACTCGACCAGGCGCCAGGCGCCCACGAGATCCATGCCCGTGAAACTATGATAAGAGAAGCCAGCCAGTCAACAGCCCCGATGCGAATCTCGGGGAATTCCCTGCGAAGTCAGGGTTAACCCCGATGGCTCCGGCACCTCCCGCCAGGGGACGCTTCCACTGTTCATCGCGAGACCCCCACCGGACGCCTTCCCGAGGCGATCCGGTCATCTCGCCATGGCTTCATCTGGTTGGGAGGAGTGCGCATGACCGTGCTGGCGGCAGGCCTGGCGTTGCTGGGCTCCCTGTTCTTCGCACTCGGCGCCGCGCTGCAGCAGTTCGAGGCGTCGAGCACCTCCCGCGCCATGCTGAGGCACCTTGTCCGGCGCCCCAGGTGGCTGCTCGGCGGCCTGGCCATCGCGGCGGGCACGGCCCTGCACGTCGTCGCGCTGAAGTACGGCCCGCTCACCGTGGTGCAGCCGATGGGCGTGGCCAGCCTGCTGTTCGCCCTGCCCTGCGCCGCCGCGCTGCGACATCGCAGACCGCGGCCGGGCGAGCTGGCCGCCGCCGCGGTGATCTCGATCGGGCTGATCGGCCTGGTGCTGGTCGTGCCCGATCAGAGCGGCGACCCACACCTTGGCACCGGGGAGGCGGTGGCCCTGCTCGCGGGGGCGGCCACCGCCTCCCTGGCACTGTGGGCCGCCGCCAGGCACGCCTCCCCCGCCGCGAGAGCCTGCCTGCTCGCCATGGGCGCGGGCGTGCTGTACGGCGCGACCGCCACGCTCACCCGGGTCCTGGTCGAGGGGGGCGGGGAGTTCTGGTTCCTGCTCGCCGTCCCGGTGCCCGCTCTGCTCGCACTGGCCCTGCTCCAGCGCGCCTACGCCGTCGGCCACTTCGGCGTCGCCTTCGCCGCCCTCCAGGTGTCCGACCCCCTCACCGCCGTCGTCTTCGGCGCCCTCCTGCTCGGTGAACCACTGCCGACCGGCGTGGCGGCGGTGCTCACCGCACTGGCGGCGTCGGCGCTCACCGCCGCCGGAACCGTCTCACTGGCCCGTACCACCCCGATGTCCCCGTCGCCCGACGCGACAGCACGATGAACAGCACGATGAACGGAGTCCTGATGGCCATGCCGTCCGCCACCGCCCTGCCGATCCCCGCGCGGGCCCCCGCCATCCTTCCCACCCGGCCTCGCCGGGTGCTGATCGCCACCGACACCTACCCGCCGGACGTGAACGGCGCCGCCTACTTCACGCACCGGCTGGCCCGGGGCCTGGCCGAGCGGGACAACGAGGTCCACGTGGTGTGCGCCTCGGACACCGGCCCGGCCAGGACCGAGCGGGTGGAGGGAGTGACCGTGCATCGGCTGCGCTCGGCGCCGGTGCTGGTCCACCCGACCATGCGCGTCTCGGTGCCGACCCGGCTGGACCGGCTCGTCGACGAGATCTCCCCGGACGTGGTCCACACCCAGGGGCACTTCATCGTCGGCCGCGCGGCGATCTCCGCCTCCCGGCGGGCCGGCATCCCCGTCGTGGCGACCAACCACTTCATGCCGGACAACCTCTTCCAGTTCGCGCACATCCCCGAGCGGCTCCGCACCAGGGCGGGCGCGCTGGCCTGGAAGGACTTCAACCGGATCTTCTCCCGGGCGGACCGGGTCACCACGCCCACCAGGATCGCGGCGGGACTGCTCACCGCGAAGGGCTTCGGCCCGCCGGTGGAGCCCGTCTCCTGCGGCATCGACCTGGCGAGGTTCCAGCCGCGCGCCGAGCCGAAGGCGTGGGCGCGCGGGGCCTTCGGCCTGCCCGACCGGGACACGATCCTGTTCGTCGGCCGGCTGGACGAGGAGAAGCGGCTGGACGAGCTCATCCGCGCCCTGCCGCACGTGCTCAACAACGCCGACGCGCAGATCGCGCTGGTCGGCACCGGCGGGCAACGGGCCGCACTGGCCAGGCTGGCCGACCGGATCGGAGTCGGCGACCGGGTGACCTTCCTCGGATTCGTACCGGACGAGGCGCTGCCCCAGGCGTACGCCGCCGCCGACGTCTTCGCCATGCCGGGCGTCGCGGAGCTGCAGAGCATCGCCACGCTGGAGGCCATGGCCACCGGCCTGCCGGTCGTCGCCGCCGACGCGATGGCCCTGCCGCACCTGGTACGGCCCGGCGAGAACGGCGCCCTGTTCTCACCGGGTGATGTCCAGGAGCTGGCGCGGCACCTGGGTGCCCTGCTCGCCTCACCCGGGCTGCGTGCCTCGATGGGCAGCGCGAGCCGCGCCATCGCGCTGACCCACGACCACCAGGCCTCCCTGGCCAGGTTCGAGGCGATCTACCGGGAAGTGGCGCGGTGATCCCGTGGGGTGTGCTCCGGGGCGGAGCGCCCGAGCGCACGGTGATCTACCAGGACATGGCGCGGTGAACTCCGAGGCGAAGCACCGGAGGCGATGCAATGAACCCCGAGACGATTCACCGGGAGGCGGGGCGATGAACTCCACAGCGATTCACCGGAAGGCTGCGCGATGAACAAGGACCTGCCGTCCCGGCTGCCGGGGATGGCCGGGCCGTTGCTCGCCCTGGCCGCGATGGGCTACGCGCACCTGACCTCGGCGGACGCGGTGAGCCCCTTGAACGGCCTGGTCAGCGAGTACGCGCTGCGCGGCGACAGCGCCTGGGCGATGACCGGCGGCACGATCGCCCTGACCATGGGCTGCCTCTGGGTCGCGTACCTGCTGGCCAGGGTGGACCCGGTGCGCGGCGCCGCGGCGCGCGCGCTGTTCGTCGCCTCGGCACTTGGACTCCTGCTCACCGCCACGTTCCCCACCGACGCGGCGCCCGGTGTCACCTCGATCGGCGGGGAGATCCACCGCTGGTCGGCGGCCGTTGTCTTCACCGCGCTGCCCTGCGCGGGGTGGATGCTCGGCCGCCGGTCCGGGAGCCGGGCACTGGCGGGGTCGGCCGTCCTGTCCGTGGCGCTGCTGGCCTGGTTCCTGGCCGCCCACCCGGGCTCGCTGATCTCGGACCTGATCGGCGGCCCCGACCACTACGGCCTGGCGCAGCGTCTGCTGCTGCTCTCCGAGATGACACTGGTCTTCCTCGCCGCCCTGCGGTCAGGCCACCTGGACGGCGACGGCGCGACCGGTCGCCTCGGCCACCGGCGGCCCGGGAGCGACCGGGGGATGACGGTCCCCATCCAGCCCGGCCCGGACGACGCCCGGCGCCCTCACCAGCCGATAGGTCTCGGCTGACAACAAAGCCATCCCCTCCGCTCGCTTACCGGCGAGCAAATGAGACGTGTCGCACGTACCCGGCAAGGTGTTACCTACGCTAACGTAGGTTACGGTTGCGTAGTCTTTGAGGGAGAGGCCTGATGCGAAAGTTCAGTGAGACCGAGCTGCTGCTCGAGCTTGAGCCCGTCGTCGCGGGGGAGCTGGACCGACACCACAAGGTGGCCAAGGAGTGGTTCCCACATGAGTACGTTCCCTGGGCGGAAGGCCGGAACTATGACGGCCTCTTCGACGGGGACGCCTGGGACGAGTCCGACACCAAGATCCCCGAAGAGGCCCGCGTCTCCCTCATCGTCAACCTGCTGACCGAGGACAACCTCCCCAGCTACCACCACGAGATCGCCACGACCCTGGGTCGCGACGCGGCGTGGGGCACCTGGGTGCACCGCTGGACCGCCGAGGAGGGCCGCCACGGCACCGCCATCCGCGACTACCTGACGGTCACCCGCGCGGTCGACCCGGTCGCGCTGGAGCGGGCTCGGATGGTGCACATGAGCGAGGGCTTCAGCAACTCCTACGAGGGCGTGCTCGCCTCGGTCGCCTACGTCTCCTTCCAGGAACTGGCCACCCGCATCTCGCACCGCAACACCGGTAAGGCATCCCAGGACCCGAACTGCGAGCGCCTGCTCGCCAGGATCGCCGCCGACGAGAACCTGCACATGCTCTTCTACCGGAACCTGCTCAACGCGGCCTTCCAGCTCGCCCCCGACCAGACCATGCGCGCCGTGACCGACGTCGTCACCACCTTCCAGATGCCCGGCACCGGCATCGAGGGCTTCACCCGCAAGGCCATGACCATCGCCAACGCCGGGATCTACGACCTGCGCCTGCACATGGACGACGTGCTGCAGCCGGTCCTGCGCCAGTGGGACGTGTTCAACATGAAGGACCTCGGCCCCGAGGGCGAGAAGGCCCGCGAGGAGCTCTCCGAATTCCTCGACCGCCTGGAGACCACCGCCTCCCGCTTCGTCGAGCGCCGCGAGGCCCGCCGCGCCCGCCAGGCCGCAGGCACCTGAACCACCTCCCCAGATGGACGCGGCGCGGTGTCCCAGCCCTCGATTGGATAACCCCAGCAGATGCGTCTCGGCCCCTTCGGGTTGAACGCGGTGGAGCCGATGAGCGCGTGGTTCGACTTCGGGGGCAGTGCACGAACATCCGCGTCGGCGGGCGACGTGTCCCGCGTCAGCCGGACACCGCGCGCAGCGCGCCCGGGCGGCGGCCGGTGAGGCGGTCGAGTGCGGCGGCGGTGGCGTCATCGGCGGGGAGATGGACGATGAGGCGCTGGTCGTCGTCGGCGGGCAGTTCGAGGGTCTCGTACGCCAGGCGCAGCTCACCCGCGTCGGGGTGGACCAGCCGCGTGACGCCGCTGGACTTCGGGAGGCCGGGCAGGGTGTCCACCCGCCCGGCGAAATCCGCCCCGGCGGTGACGGCCAGTTCGTCGGCCAACGTGGCGATGTGCCAGTCCGCCCTGAACGGCCCCTGCTTGAGGGCGGCGACCTGTTCGTCGGCGACATGGTCCCAGTCGGGGTAGGCGGTCCGCGCCCGGCTGTCGGTGAACACGAAGCGGGCGAGGTTCGGCGGGCTGTCGTCCAGCAGGCCGATCGGGCGCGCCAGCCGTTCGTACCCCGCCGTCCAGGCGAGGATCTCGCTCAGCCGGTTGACCAGCAGGGCGGGGGCGGGCTCCAGCCGGTCGAGCAGTGCCCGCACGGTGGGGCGGACCGCGCGGGCCGGCATCGTGGCGCCCGTGCAGGTGAAACCGCCGTCGGCCGACTTGGAGAGCCGGTGCAGGTGGACGCGTTCGCTCGTGGTCAGCCGTAGCGCGACGGCCAGCGCGGAGAGCACGGGGGCGGACGGGCGGCGGTCTCGTCCCTGTTCGAGCCGGGTCAGGTATTCGACGCTGACTCCGGCGAGCGTGGCCAGCTCGGCCCTGCGCAGGCCCGGCGTGCGGCGGCGTGGGCCGGTGGGCAGCCCCACCTGGGCGGGGGTGACGGCTTCACGGCGGATGCGCAGGAACATGCCCAGCTCGTTGTCGCTCACGTTTCGAACGTAACAGCCGTGACCGCCGGGGTCGTGGCCCTGTCACTACCAGCCTTGGCCCGGTCTTCCTGGTCTCCGTACCGCCCGGCAGGTTGGGGGGCGTGATCTTCCGGTCACTTCGGAACCCGTATCTCCAGCAGGGAGCACAGCCATGCCCAGTGAGACCCTCAACCTCGCGGTGATCATCGGTAGCGTCAGGGAGGGACGGTTCGGCCCGGTGGTCGCGAACTGGTTCACCGAGCAGGCCGAGCGGCACGGCCGGTTCGCGGTGGACCTCATCGATCTGGCGGACACGCCCCTGCCGCTCGAACTGCCGCCCCTGCCGCCGGTGCTCGAACCCAACATGGCCCGTCCTGCGGAAATGGCGGACCTCACCCGGCGGATCGACGCGGCCGACGCGATCGTCGTGGTGACGCCGGACTACAACCGCAGCTTTCCGGCCTCGCTGAAGGCCGCGATCGACTGGCACTACGCCGAGTGGGAGGCCAAGGCGATCGGCTTCGTCGGCTACAGCGGGGGGAGTGGCGGCCTCCTGGCGGTGGAGCAGTTGCGCCAGGTCTTCGGCGAGTTGCACGCTCACACGGTCCGCGACTACGTCAGCTTCCCCCGGTACTACGAGCTGTTCGGTCCCGACGGCGTCCTCAAGGACCCCGAGAGGCCCAACGAAGCCGCGAAGGTGATGCTCGACCAGCTTCTCTGGTGGGGCTCGATCCTCCACGACGCCCGGCGCGACCGCCCGTACGCCACGAGGCCATGATTCACATCGCCATGATCATGAACATGTCACGCCGGCTCGCCCGCACCGGCGACCGGTGACCCGGGTTTCCGGACGCTCACTCAGACGGCGGCGGCCAGCTCGCGAGGCCGGGAGCGGTGGGCGGCGGGCCGCAGGGTGCGGAGGAAGACCAGGACCAGCACGGCCGCCAGGCCGGTGGTGATCGGCGGGACCAGGAAGGCCAGGGTCTCGCCGAAGCGGTCCACGAGCTGACCGGCCACGGCGGCGCCGGTCGCGATGCCCAGGCCGATCGCGCCGGTGAGCCAGGTGAACGCCTCGGTCCTGACCTCGCTGGGAACCAGGGTCTCGACCAGTGTGTAGCCGGTGATCACCGCGGGGGCGATGACGAACCCGGCCAGGGCCGCCCCGCCGTACAGCATGGGGATGGACGTGGCGAACATCAGGACGGCCGTGGCGGCGGAGAGCAGTCCGACGCCCGCCACGAGACGGATCGGGGCACCCGCCCGCCAGCGGACGACGCCGTAGAGGATGCCGCCGACGAAGCTGGCCCCCGAGAAGGTCGCGTAGATCGACCCCGCAGTTCCGGCCTGGCCGAGTGCGGCGGTGTAGGAGGTGATGCCGACCTGGAGGCTGCCGAAGACGGTGCCGACGGCGACGAAGGCACCCGCGAGCACGGCCACCCCGCGCAGCCGGAGCACCCCGCGCTGGGCACGGACCCGGACCGGCATCGGCTCGGGAGCGCCCTTGCCGACCAGGGCGAACAGCAGCGTCCCGGCCACGATCATGACCAGCGCCAGCAGCAGCGCCCAGACCGGCGAGAACCCGGTCGAGATGGCCACCAGCAGCACCGGGGCGAGGGTGAAGGTCAGCTCGTCGGTGATGGACTCCAGGGCGAAGGCCGTGTCGAGCCTGCCGGAGCCGCCGAGCAGGTGCGCCCAGCGGGCCCGGACCATCGAACCGATCTGCGGCACCGTGGCACCGGCCAGGGCCGCGACGACCACCAGCGCCGGGGCCGGGGCACCGGCGGAGGCGAGCACGAGCAGCGTGCCCAGTGCGGCCGCATGCAGGGCGACCTGCGGGAACAGCACCTTCGGCTGACCGTACCTGTCGGCCAGCCGCCCGGTCTGCGGGCCGGCCAGCGCCGCCGCCACCGCGGCGGCGGCAGCGGCGACACCCGCCACGCCGTACGAGCCGGTGGACCACTGCACGAGCAGCAGGACGCCGAGCTGGAGCATCGCGTACGGCAGGCGCGCGGCGAACGCGGGGACGAGGAACCGCCAGGCTCCGGGCGTACCGAGCACGGCGAAGTACGACTTCAACAGATCTCCGTCCAACATCCAGACGGAGACTCCGCCCGGTTCGGGAGCCCACCGGGGGTGGTGGGCTTCGACCGGGGTGATACCGCTCTCGCGGCCGCCGAGCGGTCATTGCATGCGCCCCTGTGGAACGCAACAGCCATCTACCTTATGCCACGAACCGCCCTTCTCCCACTCGGCCGAGCACTACAAGCCCTCGCCGCCCCCTCCAGGCCGTCTCTTCAGACGAGGTCACGGGCACTCAATCGGCCGAACGGTCCAGGGGCTGTCGCCGGGTGGCGCCTATGCTGCCGAGCAGGGTGAGTGCCTGGGCGCTGGGGCTGCCGGGTTCGGCATGATAGATGATCAGCTGCTGGCCGGGCGCGTCACGCACGTCGAAGGCCTGATAGGTAAGGGTCAGGGGGCCGACGTCCGGGTGCATGAGTTGTTTGGCGTCCCGGGTCTTGCCCCGCACGCTGTGGGCGCTCCACAGGGCCGCGAACTCCCTGCTCTGCTCGGTCAGGGTCCGTACGAGCTCGCGGAGCCGGGGATGCTCGGGGTCGAACCCGGCCGCCTGCCGCAGGTTGGCCACGGTGGCCTGGGCGGCCCAGTTCCAGCGGGTGTAGAAGTGCCGTCCCGCGGGGTCGAGGAAGGCCATCCGGGCGAGGTTGTCGGCGGGCTCGAAGGGCGAGAACAGGGCCTCGGCCAGGGCGTTGGCGGCAAGGATGTCCAGGGTGCGGTTGATGACGAACGCGGGGGTGTGCGGGTAGCCGTCCATCAGCTGGCGCAGTGCGGGACCGACCGTGTCCCGGGTCTGGTCCGGCCGCTCGTTCGGCGCGGTGCCCGCCAGCCGGTACAGGTGCGCGCGGGCGTCGGCGTCCAGGTGCAGGGCACGGCTGAGGGCGTCGAGCACCTGGGGTGAGGGGTGGCGTTCGCGCCCCTGTTCCAGGCGGGTGTAGTAGTCGGCGTTCATACCGGCCAGAACGGCGACCTCCTCGCGGCGCAGTCCGGCGACCCTGCGTACCCCATGGGTCGCCATGCCGACGTCCTTTGGCAGCAGGCCCGAGCGGCGTGCGCGCAGAAAGTCTCCCAGCTCGTTGTCAGCCATACCCCCAGGTTAGACAGGCAGACGGCGGCCTGCCCGGGTGTGTCACACCCAGGCGGTGAGCGTCCTGGTCGGCGACCCGCGACCCGCCCAGACTCGGTGACGCGAGGCGATCGCGGACGCCGTCGCCTTCGCGATCGGCCGGTCCGTCGACGTCGACGTCAACGAGATCGTGGTACGCCCGGCTGCCAGCGCCCAGTAGCACTGCCGGAGCCTGGCCCGGAAGCGAGCGACCAGACTCCGGCACGCGGCCGACCGGATGGAGTCCCGGGTCGGCGGGTGTCCGGACCAAGGGGCGGCGCAGGGTCGGACCGGAACTCCCGAGCACCGTCCGGCCACCTCGAAATCTCGGCAGATCGAAAGGCTCACGTTCGGCAGATCGAAAACCGGCGTTGTTGTTTCCCCATGTGGCAGGGGATCGAACACACCCCCAGACGCGCGACGGAACTGGTCTGCGACGCGCTCCAGGACACGCGGGTCATCGTGTTCATCCGAAGCATCCCGGACGCCTTGCCAGGGCGGTCGGAGACGGTCGAACTATGGCCACTACCGGAAACAGCCGGTACGCAGGCCGCGTGGGAACCGGCCGGGCTGCTATGAGATGCGGCCGAAGGCTCGCTCCGCAGGGGGGAGGTCACCGGGATCCCACCAAGAGCCGGTGCGGGCGGCCGATCGCAGGGCGGGCCAGGACAGGGCCGCGAGGGCGGCGGCCAGGGCGGCGACGGCCGTCATCGCCCCCGACAGGCCGGTGGCCTCGGCCCAGCGCCCGACGTAGACGGGACCGGCGAGGAAGCCCAGGTAGGCCACGGTGGCCACCACGGATGTCGCCCTCCCCCTGGCTGCCTCGCCGACCTGGGCGGCGACGACGCCCATCAGCGTGGGGAAGAGCACCGCCGTACCGGCCGCGGCCAGGGCCAGCCCGAGCAGGACCACCGGGACGGACGGCGCGGCGGACACCAGCAGGGTTCCGGCGGCGGCCGTCACGGCGCCGGAGACCAGCACGATCGTGGCGTACCTGGAGCCGAACGCGCCGGCGGCGAAGCGGGTGAGGGCGACGACGGCGGCGAAGACCGCCGGACCGGCCGAGGCGAGCGCGGGGCCGGCGTCGGCCACGTCCGCCAGGTAGACCGCGCCCCAGCTCTGGTGGGCGTTCTCCACCGCGAAGGCCAGCGCGCCCAGCCCGCCGACCACGAGCAGCGGGAACAGACGCACCCCTCTCCCGCCTGCTCGGCTTACCGCGTCCCCGTACCGCTCGCCGTCCTGCACCTCCGCCCGGCCACTGTCCTTTCTCTCACCTGCCTGGCTCTCCGCGTACTTCGGCCGACCAGGCCCCCTGCTCCCACGCCGCTCGCCGCACCGGGCGGCCCCCGCCGCGACCGGGGCGACCCGCGCATCGGCGACGACGCTGAGCGCCGCACCGGTCGCGGCGACCGCGACCAGCAGGAACGGTACGACGACCGGCACTCCCAGGGCGCCGAGCAGCCCGGCGGAGAGGCTGCCGACCACCACCAGGGCGGAGAAGGTGCCGTGCGCGCGGGTGATGACCGGTCTGCCGGAGGCCCGTTCCGCCGAGCCCGCCGCGGAGTTGATCGCGACGTCCGCCGCGCCCGAGGAGGCGCCGAGCAGGGCCAGACCCGCCGACAGGCTCCAGAAGTCGCGTCCGGCCACGGCCACCAGCGTCCCCGCCGCGCCGAGCGTCACCAGCAGCAGCGCGGCGACCCGGAGCCCCCAGCGGTCGACCGCCCTGCCGGTGACCAGCATCGCGGGCAGCGCCCCCGCCCCGATGAAGAGCAGCGCCGTACCGAGTTCCCCGTCACCGAGTTCCGCCTGGGCACGGATAGCGGGCACCGAGGCACCCCACACTCCCCAGAAAGCACCGAACGCGGCAAAGCCCGCATAGGCCGTACGCGCCCGGGTACCGCCCTTATCCACTGACACGTGTGTAACGATACACAAACTCCTTGTGTATCGATACACAGATATCCTCGGCCCATGAGCGGACGGACGGCACGACGCCGGGTGACCATGGCTGAGGTCGCCCGCGCGGCAGGGGTGTCCGTAATGACCGTCTCGTACGCCTATGGCCAGCCGGGACGGGTCTCCGACGAGGCACGGGCCAGGGTCCGCGAGGCCGCCGAACGCCTCGGCTACCCGGGGCCACACCCCGGCGCGCGGTCACTGCGCCGGGGTCACACCGGCACCCTGGGCGTCGTCCTCGGCGAGCACCTCACCTACGCCTTCGACGACCCCCAGGCGACCCGCTTCCTGTCCGGCGTCGCCCAGGTCTGCGCCGACCACGGCATGGCGCTGACGCTCGTCCCGGTCACCGGAGCCCCCTCCGACGTCGACCGGGTCACCGAGGCCGCCGTCGACGCCTTCGTGGTCTGGACGACGGCCGACGACGACCCCGTCATCGACGCCATCACCGCCACCGGCCTGCCCGCCGTGATCCACGGCGGCCCCCACCGCGACGGCCTGTTCTTCGTGGCCGCGGACGACCGCGCCGCCGCCGCTGCCGTGGGCCGCGAGGTCTTCGCGGGGGCACGGCGCCCGGGAGTGCTGAGCTTCCCCCTCGACCGCGACCGGATCTCCCAGGTCGCCTTCGGTACGGCCGGTCCCGGCCCGCTCCCCGATCTCGGGCGTACTCCTACTCCAGATCGCGGTCGCGTTCCCGCTACCGCGCCCTCCGCCCCTGTCCCTGCTTCCGTCCCCGCGGCCCTCGACCCGAACGCCGAACCTCCCGGCACCACTCCGGCCAGCGCGTCTCCGGGAATCGACCCCGACGCCTCGACCTTCCGGGTCACCCGGCAGCGCCTGCGCGGCTACCGCGACGCCTGGGCCGAGACCGGCGGCGACTGGTCACAGGTCCTGGTCGCCGTCTGCTCCACCAACAGCGCGCACGAGGCCGAAGCCCTCGTGGCCGAACTGCTCACCGGCCCGTACGCCTGCGACGCGATCGCCGCGATGAGCGACGAGTTGGCCCTCGGCGCGCTGCGCACCGCCGCCCGGCTGGGCCTGAGCGTCCCCGGCGACCTCACCCTCAGCGGCTGGGACGACTCCGACGCGGCCACCCCCGCCGGGCTCACCACGATCGCCCAGTCCCTCCGCGACCAGGGCGCCCGCTGCGCCCGTACCGCCCTTGGCCACCCCGCCCCCGCCGACCAGAGCACCGACATCTCCTGGCACCTGATCAGCCGCACCTCCACCCGGCGGCCCGGAAAGACGGGCACGCACGGCGTCACCGAGCCACCGGCGTGAGAAACCGTTTCAGCAAGGGCGCCAGCGGGCGTTCGACCAGGATGTGGATGGCGTAGGCCGCCAGGCCCATCAGCGCCACCAGGCCGGCCAGCAGGAAGTACCGTGGCACGCTGCCGCCGAGCCGGTCGAAGATGACGAAACCGACGTGCGCGTGGACCAGGTACAGCGGGTAGGTCAGCGCTCCGGCGACGGCGAACCAGGGACGTCCGAGACGTTGGGTGGCGCGGAGCGCGACGAGGGTCATCACCATGAAGATCGCGATGATGACGGCCACCACGACGGCGGTCCCGATCTCGGTGTGGTAGCGGATGCTCACCTTGCCGGCGAACTCGATGCCCCGGTAGACGGCGTTGCCGAGGGAGACCACGACGATCGCGCCGAGCCGCCAGGACAGGCCGAACCGGTAGACCATGCACAGGGCCATGCCCGCGATGAAGTAGTGCGAGAACTGCGACTGCACCACCAGGTCGGCCACCGAGTGAACCGAGGAGGGAAGCACTCCGCTCTGCAGCAGGAAGGTCAGGGCCAACCAGCCCCACAGCACTCCGATGACCCGGCTTCGCGTGATGCCGATCCAGGCGAGCACAAGGATGAGCGCGTAGAACCTGATCTCGGCCCACAGAGTCCAGTAGACGACGTCGACATTGGGAATGTCGGGCAACGCGTTGAACATCGTCAGATTGGCCAGATACTGCCCAAAGGTGATGGGATATTTTCCCATACCCAGCGTGACCGAGACCACCGTCGTGATCGTGACCGCGACCCAGAAGGCCGGATAGAGGCGGACGATTCGCGAGACCAGAAAGGCTCCCGGGCGACGGTTCCAGGCACTGAGCAGCACGACGAAGCCACTGATCATGAAGAAAACGTCCACGCCCAGGTAGCCGAATCTGGCGATCTCACTCCCTGCGGGAAAACCGACCTGGATCGCACCGCCCGCGTACCCGGAAAAGACGTAGTGGTATATCGCCACGGAGACAGCCGCGGCGATACGGAGCGCATCGATTTCGTGGAGCCGGTCGCGATTCGGGGCGCGGTGCCGCCCGACCCCTGCAACCAGGCCGGGAGACCTGTGGCGCTCCACGGCCACACTCCGAGAGGGGGAAGGATTCACTTGACCTCGGTTACCGAACACCGGCTCTTCGTACGGACAGGCGAAGGGCAGCCTCAGCACCGATATCCCTCGGACGGCTCACCCCTACTTATCGATATCGGTTGGACACTTTGCCATATCAGCCAGGGATGCGCTGATAAACAGCAGATTCCGATGATGCCGCTGCCATTCGGAGTAACCATCGAATCAGCATCCGGCCCCGAATATCGACGAACCGTTCGAGATCTTTGACGACCCCTTTCCGGCCTATCAGACAAATCAGACCATAGAGATTACCGAACCCGAATATTGTTCTCAGAATCCCTGTCGGCCATACTTCCCGTAATTAAAAGTGAAAGATCTTACATAATTGCCCGCCGACGCAATGGTGTTGCCTTCCAGCGCCATGTACCGACGAAAGAGACCGATCGCCCCGGACGTCGCGGCCGACCTGCTGTCCGTCAGCGGACTTCTCGCCGCCGGCGGACACGACGCGCGGATTGCCTGCTCAGCGGCGGTCACGTTGGACAGCCGGTCGCGGAACCTGCAATCCGCGACCGTGTCAACCGGTTGCCCAAGCCATCGCAGAGAAGATGGATCTGGCCGAGCGTGAGCATCCGTGTCTTCGACGAGCATGATGATGGTCGTCTGCTCTTACAACGAGGATCGAGGGCCCGGCGGTTGAGCGTGTCCCTGGGCATGGGCTGTGCTCGATCCAGGACGATCCGGCGCGACATCAGAGGAGGACCCGGGCATGGCCTGGAGCACGCGACAGCTCGCCGACCTCGCCGGCACCACCATCAAGACGGTGCGGCACTACCACCAAATGGGGCTGCTCGAGTTGCCCGGCCGAGCGCCCAACGGGTACAAGCAATACCAGACGACGCACCTCGTCCGGCTGCTTCAGATCAAGCGGCTGACCGAGCTCGGCCTGTCGCTCGCCCAGATCCGGGCGATGGGGAGTGCGGACGAGGAGCCCGACGAAGCCATCCGCGTGCTCGATGCCGAGCTGGCATGCACAATCGAGCGCCTGCAACGGATTCGCGCGGAGCTGGCTGTCATCCTCAAGTACCGGGCCCCCTTGGACACCCCACTGCCGTTCGGTCCGGTCGCCGAAGGATTGTCGGAGCGGGACCGGGCCTTGCTGACCGTGTTCTCGGGGGTGCTCAAGGACAGCGCTCTCGACGACCTCCGTCAGCTCATGACAGAGGCCACCGAGGGCGAGGCCGACGAAGAGTTCTACTACCTCCCAGCGGACGCCGACGACGCGACGATCGAGACCATCGCGCGCCATCTGGCCGAGTCGATCCAGCGGAGCCAGGCCCGGTTCCCCTGGATGGCGGACCCCGGCTCCGCGGCGACGCGCGGCCCGAGGTTCGCCGAGGCCGCGATCGCATCCGCTTTCACCGAGCTGTTCAACGTCGCCCAGCTGAAGGTACTCGCTCGCGCCCAGGCGCTGGCAGGCGAGGCGAGTTGATCGAGGGCTCGTATCCAGCTGGTGGTGACGGCGCTTCGACGAGCCGGCCGGAGGCATTGCGCTTCTCGGCTGGCAAGCCCGCGCTCTTTCTCACGATCGCGGGCGCGTTCGTCCTCCGATGTTGCAGATCGCCAACCACGGCGTACCTCTCGCGGAGCGGAAAGGCCAGCGCCTCCTGTTTGGTCCCAGAGCATCCGCGCACACCAGGTCCACGTACAGCCACGCAGCGGTAAGAGGCGATCGACCGCCCTCGCGGCAATCATGCGTGAGTAGGGCTCGTGGGCCCCGGTCCAGGCGGTGCACACCCCCGTTGAGGCCGCCCGGGAGCCGGCCTGGGGTGGCCCCGATGATCCAGGGGCCTGGACCCTACCTTGCGTGCCAGGCTGTCGGCGAGACTCACTTAAGCTCCACTCCGGTCTCAGGACCGGTCCCATTGCGGCTCCGCTTCCGCGACCCGCGCATCTCGGTCTTTCTCTGACTCCATCCCGGTCTACGGACCGGTCCTATTGCGGGCAATGCTGGATGAGTGCATCACCGCGTTCGCGTACCCAGCCCCCCTGGTCTCCGGACCGATCTCATTGCGGCAACGAAAGGTGACCACTCAAGTTGTCAAGCCAGATCCGTGAGGTGGTCGCCCTTGATACTTACGAGGAAGACATCCCACTCCTCGGGAGTGAAGGCCAGCACCGGGCCGTCGGGGTCCTTGGAGTCGCGGACCAAGAGGAGGCGTTCGGCGTCGGCTGTAAGGCTGGGCGCGACCCGAGTGTTGTCAGCGAGCGCGACTTCTACGCAATTTTGGCCGCTCCCATTGAGGGAGTTCTTGTGCCAGACACCGACTTCAACGCACTGGCCGCCGTTGGCGTTGCTTTGGCTGGACTTACGCCAGGTCACTTGGGAGAGATCGATCATGGGCATGCTTCTCCATCCACTCGCATTTCCCGGATAGCCTGCTCGATCAAGCTGCGGGTCTGGTCTGGTCCGAGGGCTCGTGCGCGCAGATGATCGAAGAGCAGGACGTATGCGTCTACTTCTCGCGGATCCTCCAAATAGACGCTTCCCTGCCAATATTCAACATAAACAGTGTCTGGGTCGGACATTTTAGGGAAACTTAGAACGGTGAATCCGCCATCCATCGCGGGGTGAACACCAGCCGAAAAAGGCAGGACCTGAAGCGTGATATAGCTTCTCTCGGAGAGTTGGATCAATCGCTGGAGTTGGTCCTGCATGCTCTGGACTCCCCCGACTGGTCTGCGGATGACCGCCTCGTTGAGGATGCACCACATCATGGGTGGATCGGGCCGCTCCAGCGCTCGCTCCTGTCGCTTCATCCGAATCGAGAGGCGTCGCTCCATTTCTTCATCCGGCGGCAACACGGGCGCGGATCTCATGACAGCTCGCGCGTAACCTTCGGTCTGGAGCAGTCCGGGCACGAACTCCGACTGGTATTCCCGGAAGGTTGCCGCCTCTTCCTCCAGGCCGACATAGCTCTGTACCCATTCCGGGATTGCCTCGGACACCTTGTACCACCACCCGCGCTTGCGCGCATCGCGGGCGAGTTGCATGAGCGCTTCTTGGCGTTCGCCGGTGACTCCATAGAGATCAAGCATCATGGCCACGAGGGCAACCGTGGCTGCGCTCGTAGCCGATTCAATCCGCGTGATGGTGACAGGCGAGCATCCCGCATGCTCGGCCGCCTGGTCACGCGTCAGCCCCGCCTCCTTGCGGAGGCGTTGCAGTTCTGCCGCAAGGCGACGTCTGCGAACCGATGGGCTTCGCTGAGCACCCATGACACTCCTCTCCGTGACTGACCTATCGCAGTCTGTCGAAGTGATCTTCATTCATCAACATGCACGATGTTCATTTCGATTCTTATTGCCGACAGAGCAACGGTCATGCAGACTGAGTACTCAGAGTGACGGCTTGCTCATGGAGAGCAATCGGCAACTTTCGGCCGAACACCTTCAAATCGAAAAGGGGTGGCGGGGAGATGAGGGTGCGTGATCCTCAAGGGTGGGGCGGGCGGCTCGTGGAGCTGGCCTGGGAGTTGAGCGAGCTGGGGGTCGACTCTGTGGTCCGGCTCTCGCCCGGCCAACCGCCGAGCATGGAGATCCTTCTGGCGCCGGGGCGGCACGGGTCCACGGCCGGGCGGAGGGGCTGCGCTCCGGTCTTCGCCTGGAGCCGGGGTCGGGGTCGAGACCGGAAACGGGGCCAGAGCAGGTGCCGGAGCCGGGGTCAAGACCAGAAGCGGAACGGGAGTCGGGACGTTCGGAGCAGGGCACAGGCTCGGGAGCGGCTCGGGCGGATCGTACGGGGGATGCGATGAGCACGCTCGGACTGCTCGGGCAGGTCGAGCTTCCCGCGCAGGTCGCCTCCGTCCCGCAGGCCCGCAGCTACGTCCGCGACCTGCTCGACGGTGTGGGTCACCCGTACGCCGACGACGCGCTGCTCCTGCTCACCGAGTTGGTCACCAACTCGGTGCGCCACTCCGACTCCGGCCACGCTCCCGGCGGCCGGGTCATCATAGCCGTAGCCCACCACAATGGAACGCTCCATATCGATGTCATCGACGCCGGATCCAGCACCGGACAGCGACCCCGGGTCTGCCCGGACGCCGACCCCGACAGCGGCGGTGGACGCGGCCTCTGGCTGGTTCAGCAGCTGTCCTCGGACTGGGGCTGGTACGAGACCTCGGCCGGACGGGTCGTCTGGTTCCAGCTCGGCGGACGGTGACCACATGGTCCGCTGGGACTGCCCGCCCCGCTGCCTGAGCCCTCATGTGCTTCCCCCGCGATCCCACTGCGAGGCCCTGACCTGGGGTCCGTCACGCGGGGACGAAAAGGTGCGAGTCCTCAGATGGACCTGCAACTGCGGCCCGACCCTCTATGAGCTGTGCCAGGTGAACGAGCTGAGGCTCATCCGCCGCACGGAGCGCGTACCGGAAAAATCGTCCATCGGCGAGAGCGACCGGTGGCAGGCCCCCGAGGCGGACGCGATGTGGATCGCACTGCTGCACGGACTCGTGCGATAGCGACGGGAGGTGGTCTGCGCGCCACCTCACCCGCGACGCCCGACCCCAGAGCCGGGGCATCGTGGAGAGACACCCACTACTAGGGCCTGTTCGGCGGATCTTGCCGCGGTCGCGGGCCCTGCCACTTCCCCAAGCTCTCGGCCTCGCCCGAGCAGGAGAAACCCCGTTTTCTGCGGCGTTGTCGTCGGTTGCCTACGCTCCGCGTTGTCGCCCTCCTCCGCATGCGTCTCGACGCGCCAGTCCTCGCTCACCAGCACAAAGGCCCCCCTGACACGGCCTGATCCGCCAGACAGGCCACAGCTGATCCCTGTATGCCCCCGTATCGGACTTCAGCGCCGCGCCAGCGCCAGCACGCTCAGTCCGAACATCAGGACGCCCAGGGGGAGATGGACCGACGGTATGTGCGCGATGCCGAGCGCGACCTGGACCGAGGCGAGGACAAGGAAGCCGGACGCGTGCCAGATGGGCCGGGGCGAGCCGCCGCCCGGCTTCCACGCCAGCACCGCCGCGAGCACGTACAGCACCGACGCCCCGTACATCACGCGGGCTCCGGCACTGTGCAGCGTCTCTCCGTAGGGCGAGGTCAGCAGCAGTCCGGCGGAGACCGCTTGCAGGAAGATGGTCAGGGTCTGCAGGGTGATCGCGATCTGCAGAAACGAGAAGCGGCGCTGTGCCGCCGCCTGGGTTGCCATGCCACGGTCCCCTTTTCCGCCCGGGGGCAGTAGGTCGATATGGTCTCACCAGCCCGACGACGCGGGCCTGCGAAAGGTAAGGCGAGGAGGCGGTCGGGAGCATGGGGGCGGCTGGGGCGAGCACCGATGAGATGGCCGGCGAGCGACGCCAACTGCTCAATGTCGCCTACCGGTTGCTCGGTTCACTGGCCGAGTCCGAGGACGCCGTACAGGAGGCCTACGCGCGCTGGTACGCGCTGCCACGAAGTCGACAGGACGAGATCGTGTCCCCCGGCGCCTGGCTGACGACGGTGACCGGCCGCATCTGCCTGGACGTGCTCGGCTCGGCGCGGGCCCGGCGTGAACGCTATGTCGGCGCGTGGTTGCCCGATCCGCTGCCCGACCACACCGAGTGGGACCACGGCCATGGCACCGACCCCGCCGACCAGATGGTCCTGGACGAATCGGTGACCATGGCCTTCCTCGTCGTCCTGGAGTCGATGACACCCGCCGAGCGGGTGGCGTTCGTCCTGCACGACGTCTTCCGGTACCCCTTCGCCGAGATCGCCGGCATCCTTGGCCGGACCTCCGCGGCCTGCAAGCAGCTCGCGGCCTCCGCCCGGCGGCGGGTGCGCGTCGCGCGGGCTCCGGTGACGGCGGCCGAGCAGGCCGACGCGGTGCGGCATGTCAAAGAGGCATGGGAGGCCAAGGACATCGCGGCCCTCATCGAGCTCCTCGACCCGGCCGCCGTGATGACCGCCGACGGCGGCGGCATGGTCGGTACCGTCCTACGCCCGATCGAAGGCGGTACGCGCATCGCCCAGTACATGGTCGCCATCGCCGACAAGGCTCCGGGGTTCGAACTCCTGGAGCGGTCGGTCAACGGTGTGCCGGGCCTGGTGGCCCAGCATGCCGGCACCGTCATGACCGTAGCCTCGTTCGATGTCGCCGACGGCCGCGTCACCCGGATCTGGGCGGTCCGCAATCCGGAAAAGCTGCGGCCGTGGGTGCGGGACGGCGGATTTGTCCGGCCGGTCGTGTGACTGGTCCGTGCCCTGGTCGTCGTTGTGGACATGGGGAGGGGAGAGTCGAACCAAGCCCCGTCACGGGAGTCGCCCGCCTCCCGCCCGGCTCGCGGAACCTCGAACCGGCCGACAGCCGGACGGCATGACCGCGAGCCGTCACGTGTAGCGGAGGTGGGTGCCGCCGGCGCCTTCGATGACCGAGGTCGGGCCTTCCAGATCGCCCGAAGGACTTTTGGGTGCTCGGAAGAGCGTCACACCGGCACTATGGTCACCACGTTTTCGAGTCCTTTGAAGTCGGCGTCGTTACGTGTGTAGAGCGGTAGGCCCCGGGTGGAGGCCACCGCTGCGATCATCAGATCCATTCTGCGGGGGCGGGGATCACGATTGGCGGCGATGGTGAGGGCCACCAGGGTTCCGTAGCGGGCGGCGGCGTCGCCATCGAAGGGCAGTGGTTCGAAATCGGCGACGGCCGCTCCCAGCTTTTCCATGCGTGCGGCTCTGACTCCACCGTCTTTTGCCATGGCGACACCCTGGTGGAGTTCGGCGAGGGTGATCGCGGTGATCTCGGGGATGGTCGGCAGCCGCACTGGATCGATCAGATCGAGATCGATGTATGTGCAGGTGTCGAGTACTCCCGACCCGTCACGGTCAGGCATGATCGCGCTCCCAAGGATCGTCATCGCTGCCGACGCGATCTTCCGTGCCGAAGAACTCATCGGCCTCTTGACGCATGAGTTCGTGGTTCACGCGTGGGAGTCGACGGTGGCGGGCGACCAGTTCCTCCGCGGTCAGGCGCCGTCGGCGAGGCAGCGGCCGTAGCTCGGCGACCTCGATGCCGTTGCGAGTGATGTGGTAGATCTCACCCGTCTCCACCGCATCCATGACGGCTGCGGAGTTATTCCGAAACTCTCGCTGGGTAATCGTCTTCATATACCCAATGTAGCTCACCGTGTCCCAAGGTGCTACGCAATGGGAATGCTCTTCTCGCTGGCGGAACCGATGTCGTTGACCGCTCCCCACTCCGCCGCGATCGGGACACCGTCCAGCGCCCACCGAATCCGGCGGTGTCGCGAAGGCCGTTCGGTCCTCTTCGGCAGGCATGGGCCGGCACCCGTCATAACGGCCCTTGCCTGTCGACACCGGCTGGGTAGATTCATCGCCTACCGAGGCGACCTCAGTGAAGTGGACCGGCAAAACAGGCTGGGAGCAACGGCGTCCAGCCAGTTGTCCGGGAAGCGGGACAGCACCCGGCGCCCTCGTCGCGGAGCAAAGGATCACGTACGTGCCGTACGGATCCGGGAGTACGCGGCCGGCTGCCGGGGCACCACGTCCAGGTCGTACCGGGCGAACGGCAGAGCCCAGCGGCCGAAGACGACCTTCCCCCTGGCCGGTGACCGGTAGTGGCCCCACTCGTCGGTGCAGACGCCGACGAGTTGCAGGCCCCGGCCGCTCTCGTCGTCCTCCCCCGCCTCGGTGATCTGGGGCTCGCCGTCGCTGCTGTCCCAGACCTCCGCGAACAGGCCCACGGTGGTGAGGCGCAGCCGCAGCACGATCGGGTACGGGCCGGCGACCTGCGAGCAGGCACAGGGGGCCGAAGGGTGCGGGCAGGCGTAGCCGTCCGGGGTGTGCGGGACGGCGGTGGCCTTGATGGCGTTGGTGGTCATCTCCGAGACGACCAGCACGCAGACATCGGAAAGCTCCCGCAGGCCCCACCTGCGCAGCTGCGTACGGGTGAAGTCGCGGGCCTGGGACGCGGCGGTCGGCTGCGCCGCCAGCCGCAGCTCGGCCGCGTCCAGGGACAGCTCGTCGGGGGCGCCCAGATCGGGGTGAAACGGTGAGTGCATCGGTCCCGGCCGTTCGACGGGGAGCACGGTCATGTGATGGCTCCAGGGAGGTTCAACGGAGATTCGGTCGCACGTCCCCGGCGCAGATAGGGACGCCCCGCCCGAGCCATGAGATCACGCGAATCCGGTGGCTCCGGCGTTGTCTCAACCCTCCTGTGCGGAGCGTGCCGGAAACAGGCGACGAGACCACGTCTGTTGGTCGCTGTCGGATGTCGATTCGCCCCGCACGACGATGACACGACAGGGATCGGCGATCTGGTCGCTGATTTCTGCACTCTGCCGTCACCGAACGTGATCGACCAGTAACGTTCGGCCCGAAGAATCACCACCGGAGGACCCGCCGGGAGAGGCCGAGCCGATGCCACGTGCACCGCGCAGCGTCAAGCAGCAGATGGACATCTTCAGCGCTGAACTCCGCGAGCGTGGTTGCACGTGGGCGGAGGTCGCAGCGGAGTTCCAGCGACGTTGGCACCTGAACTCCCGTCAGGGCTTCCGGGAGGCGCATCGACTCACACAAGCCAAGGTCTGCCATCTATGGAACGAGTACTGGCCGAACGAGCCACTGACGACCCGCAAGCTCGGGTCGTGGGAGGCTTGGCCTGGCCCCACCGGCAACGAGCCGCCGATCGCCGGTCTGAACCGGCTGGCCCGTATCTATCACTGCCGCACCGCCGATCTGGTCGACGGTGAAGACCACCGCGATGCCGACGAGCACAACGCCCCGGCCGCCCGACTCCGGGGACGAGAACTGGTGGCCGCGGGAGCCGCGGGCAGCCTCTGCCACGAGGACATCCAGGGGGTGCTGGCGACCCTGCCGGCCCTGCCCGCCGGACCCGCGCCGGTCGGGTCGACCCGCGAGGAGGAGTACGACGCCCTCGTACGGGCTCTCGCCCAGTGGGCGGCGTCCATGAACCGGCGCGACGTGCTGGCCCTGGTCAGGGCCGCGGCGGCCGCGGCGGCGGCCTCTCCGCTACTGGACCGGCTGAACGACGACGAGCTCGACCGGCTCGCCCTGATCGCCGCCGAGCCGTCCCGGGTGGACCAGGCGACGGTCGACCACATCGACGCGGTGCTGCATCACTGCATGCGCCAGGAGGACAGTCTCGGCCCCCAGTCGGTGCTGGGGACCGTGCTGGCCCAGCAGCACCTGGTGCGATCGCTGATCCCGGCCGCGTCGACGGACGAGGTGCGCGAGAGGTTGCTGTACCTGCTGGCCAACATCTGCAGGTTCACCGCCTGGGTGCTGTTCAACCTCAACGACTTCAACGGGGCGAACTACTACTACGAGCAGGCCAAGTCGGCCGCGCACCGGGCCGACAACGACGCGATGAACAGCTTCGTCCTGGCCAACTGGTCGCAGCTGGCGACCTGGCAGGGCGATCCCCGCCAGGGTGTCGAGCACGCTCTGGGGGCGCTGGCCTGGGGGCAGCGGGCCGGTAGCAAGCTGCTGGTGTCGTACGCGTGCGACGTCGGCGCCCGCGCCTACTCCGCGGTGTTGCGCCGCTCGGCCAAGACCGATCGCCACAAGGACCACGCCCGGTGCATGAGGAGCCTGGACCGGGCCCTCCGCGAGCTCGGCCATGCGGGCACGGAGGACGTGGGCGGTAAGCTGCTCTACTTCTACGGCGACGGGCAGTATCTGTCGACCAAGACCAAGTGTCTGCTGGACATGGGCGACGCCCAGGCCGCCGTCGAGATGGCCGCCCGTTCCCTGGCCCGGATCGACCCGACGTTCGTCCGCAACCTGGCGTTCAGCCGGCTGGATCTGGCGCGTGCGCATCTGCGGCTGCGCGCCATCGACGAGGCGTGCGAGCATATCGGCGAGGCCGCCCGCCTCACCTGCCGGAACACCTCGCCGCGGCTGGCCCGCTCGGTGGTGGAGATCCGCGAGGCGCTGAACCCGTGGGCGAGAACCCGCCAGGTGGCCGCTCTGGACGAGAAGCTGCATGCCCTCCAGCTCATCGCCTGACGAATCACCTCGCGAATCGTCTGACGAGTCGGCTCACCGGCGGCGCGCCGTGGGTATTTTCTCCAGCACCAGGATGTCGAAGACCGGGGCGGGGATCGGCGGGTCCAGCAGCTTGTGGGACACCTTCCGCCACCCCCACCGCCGGTAGATCGCCCGGGTCCGCGCCGCCCTGGGCTGCACCGACAGGGTCGCCCGCTCGGCACCGGATCCGGCGATCAGCTCGTCGTGGATCCGGTGCCCGACCCCGAGGCCACGCCAGCCGGGCAGCACCCCGTAGTCGATGATGGCGAACGTCCTGGTCCCGGTCTCGGTCGCGAACTCCTCGTCGACCGGTTCGGCCAGCCCGGTCCACCAGCGGGCGTCGGCGGGCAGCAGGTACCCGTAACCGAATCCGACGAAGTCGGGGCCGGAGCGCGCGGTGGTCAGCCGGAATCCGGGCTGGTCCATCAGGTGGGGAAAGTAGGAGCGCTGGTTGGCGAACTCCGCGCGGTTCCCGTTGAAGGGAGGCAACGAGAACACCGCCTGGTAGAGGTCGCAGACGGTCTCGGTCAGCGCGAGCGACTCCCGGTGGCCTCGTGTCTCTATGGTCACGTTTTCGGTGGGGGTCATGCTCACCTCCTACGGCCCCTCTTCCCATGGCTCCTTACCCGTGGACGGGCGAGCGGCCGCTCCGGTTCCCGTACCGGGGGCGAGGCCGTGCGTGTCAGCCTTTCGTGACGTCGCTCAGCGGTACGGAGAGGTCGGCGAGCCGCTCTGGGCGGACGGTCGCACCGCTGCGGATCAGATCCTGGGCCGGTGCGATGCCCTCGTCCCACTGGTTGACGTGCATCCCCGCCACGACGCGCCCGTCGGCGAGCCAGAAGGCGTGGAAGGCGCCCGACTCCAGATCTCCGCGGATGACCACGGAGTCGTACCCGCCGGGCGCGAACCAGCCGGAGAACTCCATGCCGACGTCGTACTGGTCGGTAAAGAAGTAGGGCGGCCGGTCGTAGACGACCGGCCGGCCGAGCATGGCCTTACCCGCGGTCAGCCCTCCGTTGAGTGCGTTGGCCCAGTGCTCGACGCGGATGCGGGTGCCGTACAGGAGGTTGAACGCGTTCGCCACGTCACCGGCGGCGTAGACGTCGGGGTCGTCGGTGCGGAGTGACTCGTCGACGACGATCCCGTTCTCCACCACCAGGCCGGCCCGCTCGGCGAGTTCGGTGTTGGGGTTCACGCCGACACCGACGATCACCACGTCGGCCGCGACCTCCTGCCCGTCGTCGGTGGCGACCGCGTGGACGCGTCCGGAGCCCAGCAGCCCGGTCACCTCGCGACCGAGCCGCAGGTCGACGCCGTGCCGCCGGTGCACGTCGGCGAAGAAGGCGCCCAGTTCGGGGCCGAGCGCGGTGTGCAGCGGCACCGCCCTCGGCCCGATGATCGTCACCTCGCAGCCGTACTCCCTGGCGGCCGCGGCGGTCTCCAGCCCGATCCAGCCCGCGCCCACGACGGCCACCCTGCCCCCGCCGCGGATCGCCTCGCGCAGCCGCTCGGAGTCGTCGAGGCTGCGGAGGTAGTGCACGCCGTCCAGGTCGGCGCCGGGCACGCCGAGACGGCGCGGTGAGGCGCCGGGCACGAGGAGCAGCTTGTCGTACCGGATGCGCCGCCCGTCGTGCAGTTCCACCTGGTGCGCGGCCCGGTCGAGGTCCGTCACGCGGCGCCCGAGCAGCGGTTCCACGGAGTTGTCCGCGTACCAGCCCTCGTCGTGGACGTAGACCTTGGCCTTCTCCTCCTTGCCGAGCAGGTAGCCCTTCGAGAGCGGGGGCCGCTCGTACGGGAGTTCGGTCTCGGCGCCGATCAGCGTGATCCGGCCCGAGAAGCCCTCCTCGCGCAGGGACTCCGCCGCCTTGGCCCCGGCCAGGCCCGCTCCGACGATGACGAACGTCTGCTCGGTAGTCATGCTCTCCTTCCTATCCGATTCCCACGCCGGTTCCAACGATCGCGAGAGGCCCGGATCCGGTGCGCCAGGTCGGCGGACGCCGGGCCCGCCCGGGGATCGGCGGCTGATCGGCCTCGAAGCGGGACGCCGGAGTGACGGGCACCGGGCGATCCTCCCGGGAAACGAACAACCGGTTTCCGCGCCCGGCCCCGGTACCGGATTGAGCACGCTTGTCGGAACACGTCCCCCAAACGGGCGGTAAATCAGCGAAAGAAGTCTGGCCGGGGCACGATTCACTTACTCTCGGGAATTCCCAGGAAAGGCGCCCGAGCCGCCTGCCGGAAAAACACGCCGGTCCTTCATAATCCCTTTCGTACACGTCGTACTGGGTTCCCTGCGGCCTGGTCAGGCCCGTGAAATCACAGGCGGCGAGGTCACGCAAGACCTCCTGCCGATTACCCGGGGAAATTTTCGTTTACCCTGCCGGAAACCAGATTCCGCACTCCAGGAAAGGCGGGCTTATATATTTCCTACGCCATCAAGCTCGCCCCGTGGACGGGGATGCCTACGCCCCTGCCCACGGCGCGCCGTTTTGATAAGGAGCATGCCGCATGCCATTGAATCGACGATTCGCCCGAGTCACGGTCAGCTGCGCGTTCGCGGCGATCGCCGTCCTGAGCCTCGGAGCCTTCTCACCCGCCCCGCCGGCCGCCCCGGGCGGCTCGCCGGCCGCCCCGGTCCAGCGGGTCGACCCGCCCCCCAGGCCCACGGCGCGCGCCCTGACCGCCGACGAGATCCGCAGGAGGGGGCTGGACAAGTACATCGACATGTCCCGCCAGCAGGAAACCCCTCCCAGGATCATCGACACCAACCAGGGCAGGTTCGCCAGCGGCATCCTGTCGCCCGCCAGGCAGTTCTCCAACACCTCCGGTAACTTCACGTCGGGCTGCTGGTATCTGACGACCACGTACGGGGCTCCGGGCCTCAGCGGGTTCGGCTACCACACGTGGTGCGGCAACGGCACCCAGGTCACGTACACCTCGGCGAGCTGCACGGGAAGCACCAACCTGCCCACCTACATGTACGAGGGCTGCCAGAACATCCAGGCGTACGGGGTCGGCTGGAACGTCTGGGACGTCACAGACGGATGGCGTTTCTGCACCTCCTACAACCCCTACACGGGCGTGTGCTCCTCCCGGGCATACCCGTGGCAGAAGAACCGCTACGGGGCCAACGGCCAGGTCTGGCTCCTCGGCTGGGGCAACTAGGCACTGACCCCCGGACTCGCGTCTCGCGGCGGCGGCACCGGCCTCACCAGGCCGGCGCCGTCGCCGTTCCGTTTCCCGGGCCCCCGAGCGGTGGCGGGACAGGCATGACAAGCCCTGGCCGGGCGGGCGCGGCAGATAATTCATCACTTGTTGATTTATTGGCCTCCCCGGCCTAACGTTGCAGCACGCATCAGATGCAGCGACACAGGGAGCGGCCCGATGGACGGCGTGGAGCGTGACCGGCTGGCCGGCGACATCCCATCCCCGACACCTCCGGCGGGGTCTCGGCAGGAGGCGCCCCTGCCTCTCATCCTGAGATTCGAGGACATCGGGGCGGAGATGCTGCCCCTGGTCGGCGGCAAGGCGGCCAATCTCGGCGTGCTCACCACCGCCGGGCTCCCCGTTCCCCCGGGCCTGTGCGTCACCACCGAGGCCTACCGCAGGGTCACCGAACGGACCGCGCTGAAGGATCTGCTCACCGCGCTCGCCACCACGCCCGCCGAGGACGTCGCCGCCCTGAACGCGCTGGCCGCCAAGGCCCGTGAGACCGTGCTCGCCGCACCGATCCCCGATGACATCGCGGACGTCGCGAGGAGCGGCGCGAACGGCCCCGTCGCGGTCCGCTCCTCCGCGACCGCCGAGGACCTGCCGTACGCCAGTTTCGCCGGGCAGCAGGACACCTACCTCAACGTGATCGGCGCCGACGCCGTGCTGGACGCGGTCCGGCGGTGCTGGGCCTCGCTCTGGACCGACCGGGCCGTCGCCTACCGGGCCGCGAACGGCATCGACCACGGCGCCGTGCGCCTGGCGGTCGTCATCCAGGAGATGGTCCAGTCCGAGGTGGCCGGGGTGATGTTCACCGCCAACCCGGTCACCGGGCGGCGGCGCGAGGCGGTGATCGACGCCAGTCCCGGTCTCGGCGAGGCCGTGGTCTCCGGCGCGGTCAATCCCGACCACTTCGTGCTCGACACCGCCACCGGCCGGATCACCGAGCGCCGCCTGGGAGACAAGCAGGTGGCCGTACGGTCGCTGGCGGGCGGCGGCGTCGAGCACGTCGAGACCCCCGCGGACCCCGTGGAGAGTGCCTGCGTCACCGACGAGCGGCTGGCGGCGCTGGCCGAGCTCGGCGACCGGGTCGAGCGGCACTACGGGGCACCCCAGGACATCGAGTGGGCCATCGACGCCGCCGGTGTTCTCTGGCTGACCCAGGCACGTCCCATCACCACCCTCTACCCGATCCCCCACCACGCGGAGCCGACCGCGAGCCCGGCGGGCGGTGCTCCCGCCGTGACGGGCGGCACGGGAACCGCGGTGGAGATGCCGTCCGGAGGTTCCGGGCCCGGCGACACCCGGATCTACTTCTGCTTCAGTCTGGCCCAGGGTCTCCACCGGCCGATCACCCCCATGGGCATGTCGGCCTTCAGGCTGCTCTCGTCATCGGTGTCCGAGATGCTGGGGATGCCGGTGGCCGACCGGCCGGCCGGGGCCCCGCCCGTCGCCGAGGCGGGCGGGCGGCTGTTCTTCGACGTCACCGGCCTCATTCGCAGCCGGGTGGGCCGGGTGCTCTTCCCGAAGGTGCTCGACGTGATGGAGGCCAGGTCCGCGAGGGTGCTGCGCGGACTGTTCGACGACCCGCGGTTCGGCGTCACCCAGCCCTCGCTCCGGCCGCCGCTGCGCCGGGCGATGCGGATCGCGGCCCGCTTCCACATCCCGCGCCGCTTCGTACGGGCCCTGCGCGATCCCGCCTCGGCGCACCGGGACGTGGAGCTGCTCCGGGAGCGTCTGCGGGGACGGCTCCCGGCACCGCGGGGCGCCACCCCGGCCGAGCGTCTCGACCATGTCGAGCGGATGCTGGGCGGCCAGATCTTCCCGCTGCTGCCGACCATCGCCCCGGCCGCGGCCGCCGGGTTCGCGATGCTCGGCCTGGCCGCCCTGGTGCTGGGCGACCGGGCCCGGCCCGGTGAGCTGGAGACGGTGCTGCGCGGGCTCCCGCACAACGTGACCACCGAGATGGACCTGGCGCTGTGGCGGCTGGCCGCCCGCATCCGCGAGGACGGCGAGGCCGCCTCCCTGCTGCTCGGCACCCCCGCCGCCGAGCTGGCCGAACGCTTCCACGCCGGGACGCTGCCCGGCGTGCTGGGAGACGGCCTGGCGGACTTCCTCTCCGGCTACGGCGTCAGGGCGGTCGCCGAGATCGACCTCGGGCTGCCGCGCTGGTCGGAGGAGCCGACCCACATCCTCGGCGTCCTCGCCAACTACCTGCGGCTGGAGGACCCGGCCCTGGCCCCCGACGCGCTGTTCGCCAGGGGCGCCACCGAGGCCACTGCCATGATCAAGACCTTGAGCGGGCGTGCCGGAGGGCCGCGCGGGCCCCTCGTCCGCTTCGCGCTCGGCCGGACCCGCGCGCTGGCGGGCCTGCGTGAGATGCCCAAGTACGTCGTGGTGACCGCCCTGGCCGCGATGCGGGCCGAGTTGCTGGCCGTCGGTGCCGAGCTGGCCTCCCGTGGCCTGCTCTCCCGCGCCGACGACGTCTTCTTCCTGACCTTCCACGAGGCCAGGGCGGCCCTTGGCGCCCCGTCCTCGCCAAGGGCCATCGCGCCGGCGGAGGCCACACTGGGAGAACTCGTGGCGCGGCGGCGTGCGGAGGCCGCCCGCGAACTACGCCGCAGGCACGTCCCCCGCGTCCTGCTGTCCGACGGCACCGAACCGGAGGCCACCGCCGTACGGGCACCGGTGGACGGCGCGCTGACCGGCACCCCGGCCTCGGCGGGCACCGTCACCGGTGCCGCCAGGGTCGTCCTCGACCCGGTCGGCGCGCACCTGGAACCCGGGGAGATCCTGGTCTGCCCCTCCACCGACCCCGGCTGGACCCCGCTGTTCCTGACGGCGGGCGGCCTGGTGATGGAGATGGGCGGCGCCAACTCCCACGGCGCCGTGGTGGCCCGCGAGTACGGCATCCCGGCCGTGGTGGGCGTGAGCGGGGCGACCGAGCACATCGTCACCGGCCAGGAGATCACCGTCGACGGCGCCTCCGGTGTCGTCACCGCCGCCTGACCACAGGCACGGAATGTCGGTCAGGGGCTCACGGGGTGACGGTGAGGGAGAGGAAGGTGGCCGCCGGGCGCAGGGTCTGGACCGAGGGGCGCGTGGCGGTCGCCGACCACGGGTCCTCGGCGGTGCCGGGGTGCGGGGCGAACAGCGGGTAGTCGCTGCAGGAGAGCACGAGCCGCAGCCGGTGGCCTGACCTCAGCCGGTAGCCGGTGTGGCCGAGATCGACCTGGACGCCCGCCGACCCGGTGATCAGCGCCTGCCCGCGGGAGATCATGTGGGCGGAGCCGTCGGGGGCCACGTCGTGGAGCTTGACGAACAGGTGCATGCTCGGCGCGTCGGTCTCGACCGCGACCAGGGCGTTGACCGGCCCGGTCAGGTCCAGCGGGCGCCCGGCGGGCTCGCCGGTGAAGACCACCACGTCGGGCCGGTCGTGCAGCGGGCTCTCGTCCGGGTACTCGTGCAGGAAGACCCACGGATCCTTCACCATCGACGGGACCGGATCGGCCGGGTCGTGCGTCCACCTGACGACGCGCGCACCCGTCTCCGGCGTGGTGGCCAGCGCGTTCCCCGACGGGTGCAGGAGCAGTTCCACCGCGTCCCGCGGCGGCCACTCGCCCGCCGTGCGCTCGCCGTCGTGCCCCTGGAACCACGTCGCCCGCGACAGCGAGGTGACCGGCCGCAGCCCTCGTACGAACACGTCGAAGAAGTCCAGCGTCCGGCCGAGGTAGCGGGGCAGGATCCGGTCCAGCAGGGCGGCGTCGAGCGCGTGGTCGTCCGCGGGGACGACGGGGGCCTGGGCGAGATGGTAGGTGTGGTGGTCGCAGGCGTCGGCGTCGAGGTAGGCGAGGTCCCGCCAGGCCGGTACGGCGAGTTGCGCCGAGTGGTCGCGCATGGACAGGTCGATGAGGTTGTCGAACCAGCCGACCCGGTGCAGCACCGGGACGGGGCGTGCGGTGAACGGGTGCCGGGAGGCGAACGGGTTGACGGGCGGCCAGCCGGCCAGCATCGCGTCCACGGCCGCGGAGCGGGCTCCGATCGCGGAGAAGGCGGGTTCGAAGACCTCCCTCAGCGGCCGGACCGACCAGTCGGTCTCGTAGTAGTGGACGTCCCGGTCCACCCACATGTGCGCGAAGTAGGCGGCCTGATACAGGCAGCTCACCCGGCCGACGAGGAGCATGTCCGAGATGCCGGTACCGGTCACCCGGGGCGCGACGGCCCGCAGCGCCGGGTGGCCGCCGGCGACTCCCGCCCACTGCGTGTAGCCGTGGTAGGAGTCGCCGGTCATCGCGACCGCCCCGTCCGACCAGGGCTGCCCCACCACCCAGTCGAGCGTGTCGTAGGTGTCCTCGACCTCGTGGACGAACGGCATGGTCTCGCCTTCCGAGCGGAACTTGCCGCGTACGTCCTGGGCGACGAAGACGTAGCCGCGCTCCAGGTAGCGCGGCGCGATCCTGTCGACGGCCATCCACGCGCTCGCCTTGTCGTACGGCATGCGCGAGACGACGACCGGGTGCCTGCCGGGTGCGGGCGGCAGGTAGACGTCGGTGGCCAGCCGGGTGCCGTCGCGCATGGGCACCATGAACTGTTCGGCTCCCGGGTGGAGAGGGGCCGGGCCGATCCTGAGGGTTTCCATCAGGGATCCTCTCTTGAGGTTGATCCGGTGGTCTTCGGCGAGGTCGTCACCGGGAGGGCGCTCTGGGTCGCCCGCCCGGCCCCGGTCGTGGTCATCGGGAGGTCCGCTCGTGAACCAGGACGCCCTCGACGAAGGTGAGGTCCACCCGCGCGTCCGCGACCTCGTGGGCCGGTTCCTCGAACGGGTCGCGGTCCAGCACGGTCAGGTCCGCGTACTTTCCGACGGCGATCGTGCCGGTGAGGTGGTCGAGGTGGTTGATCCACGCTCCCCCCGCGGTGTAGGCGCTCAGCGCGTCGGCCAGCGCCAGCCGCTGCTCGGGCAGGAAGGGCTCGCCCTCGCGGTCGCCGGGGATGAGCCGGTTGACCGCGCCGTGTATCCCCCACAGAGGGTTGGCACTGGAGACGGGCCAGTCGCTGCCCGCCACCATCGTGACCCCCGCCTCCCGCAGCGCGCCGAAGGCGTACTGCCGCCGTGACCGCTCCTCGCCCAGGAACGGGATCGTCAGTTCGGCCATCTGCTCGTCGCGAACCGCCCAGAGCGCCTGCATGTTGGCCGCGACCCGCAGCCGCCGCAGGCGTGGCACGTCATCGGGGTGGACCAGTTGCAGATGGGCCAGGTGGTGACGGTTGTCTCCCCGGTGGCCGCGCCCACGCGACGGCTCCGGATCGGCGGTCCTGCCCCGTGCACCCTCGATCGCGTCGAGGGCCTCGCGCACCGCGCGGTCGCCGATCGTGTGGAAGTGGATCTGGAAACCCTCGGCGTCCAGCAGGCGTACCGCCTCGCCCAGCGCCCCCGGGTCAAGGTAGCTGTGCCCCCGCCTCTCCCCTGCCCCGCCCGGCGACCGGTACGGCTCCAGCAACGCGGCGGTGAAGTTCTCGCACACGCCGTCCTGCATGATCTTCACCGAGGTGGCGGCGAACCGGCCGACCGTGCTCGTGGCCCGGCGCCTGACCAGGTCGTCGAGCTGTGCCACGCCCGCGTCCCTGTCCCACCACAGCGCACCCACCACCCGGGCCGTCAGCCGCCCGTCGGCCGCGGCCGCGCGATAGGTCTCCAGCGCGTCGGGGTAGCTCAGGTAGTCGCCGACCAGGGCGTCCTGCCAGCCGGTGACGCCAAGGGAGTGCAGGTGGCGCTGGCCTTCCATGAGCGCCTGCGCGTACTCCTCGGGCGAGACGGCGGGCAGCAGCCGGGAGACCAGCTCGGCCGCGTTCTCGTGCAGCGTCCCGGTCGGGGTGCCGTCGGGGTCGCGCTCGATCCGGCCGTCCGGCGGGTCGGAGGTGTGCCGGTCGACACCGGCCAGCTCCAGTGCCCTGCTGTTGACCCACGCGCCGTGCCCGTCGCGGTTGAGCAGGAACACCGGCCGGTCGGGCACGACGCGGTCCAGGTCCTCCCTGCGCGGCGTGCCGCCGGGAAAGTGGTCCATCGACCAGCCGCCGCCGACGACCCAGGGGCGGCCGGGGTGCGCGGCGGCGTAGGCGGCGACACGGGCCAGCGTTTCGGCCGCGCCCGCCGAAGCCGGGGCGGCCAGGTTCCCCTCTCCCGCGAGCAGGTCGCACCTGGCACGTCCCAGGCCCCCGAAGACCGGGTGCGCGTGGGCGTCCACGAATCCGGGGATCGTCAGGGTGCCCGCCAGGTCGACCACCTCGGTGGTGCGGCCGATCAGCTCCCTGACGGCCGGCGCTCCCAGCGCCACGATCCGTCCCTGGCGTACGGCGACCGCATCGGTCCACGACCTGGCGGCATCGGCGGTGAAAACCGGGCCGTCGATGAGAACCAGGTCCGCCGGCTTCTCGTTCATGACCCCTGAGCAAACACCCAGGACACAGTGATGTCAATGCCTTGGACTATAGTTTGGTCCATGGCTTTGAATTCCAGCCGGACGCGGAGGCGACCTGAGATGATGACCCGGTGAGCAATCCTCAGCGACGTCCCCGCCTGCCCCGCGGGGCACTCACCCCCGACCTCATCGTGAGCACGGCGCTGCGCCTGCTCGACGAGGACGGGGCGGCCGCCTTCAGCATGCCCCGGCTGGGCAGGGCGCTCGGCGCCGACCAGACCGCCGTCTACCGGCACTTCAGTGGCCGTGACGACCTGCTGCTCGCCGTCGCCGACCGGCTGCTGCAGGAGGCGTTCGAGGATTTCACCGCGGCCCCGTACTGGGCGGACACCCTCGCCGAGCTCTGCCGCAGGATCCGCGCGACCTACCTCGCCCACCCCGCGGCCGCGGCCCTGTCCGGGCCGCGCACGACCAGGGGAACCGCGGAGATGCGCGCGGCAGACACCATGATCGGCGCACTGATCGGCGCCGGTTTCGACGGCACCCGGGCGGCGATGCTCTACCGGGTCGTCGCCGACTTCGCGCTCCTGTGGTCGGGCGGGGAGGCCGCCTTCCACAGCCTCGCCCCCGAGACCAAGGCGGCCGAGGTCGCCGGGGCGAGCCTTGCCTACCGCGCGGCCGACCCCGACTCCCACCCCCACATCCACGCGATCCGCGACCATCTCCCCAAGGTCGATCCGGACGAGCTGTTCGAGACCGCGCTCGGGCTCCTGCTCGACTCCATCGTCCGGGAATCCGGTGATGACGGGAAACGGCCGTGGAGCTGATCGCCAGGGGCAGGACCGCGGACGTGTACGCGCTCGGCGACGATAACGTCATCCTCACCGGCCGCGGACCGAGTGTCATCGACTGGTGCAACGCCGCCGCCGGGGATCCCGCGGCGGACGTGGCCCAGACCCTCGTGCTGGTGGGGAGCAGTGACGCCTCGGGGTTCGCCGCCCGGCTTCGCAGGCGTGCCCTGCTACGGGCGTTCCAGCGGGAATGCCGTACCGATCCGGCGTCGCGCACCGCCGAGGTCGTCACGGCGCGCCTGGCGGACCCGCTCGAGCCACACACACCCAGGTCAACCTCGGCGGCTGAGTTTCCGCACCCCACACCCCTTGCAAACGACAGGGGCCATCGCCGAGGCGGACCGTGACGCGGCGTGCAATCCGCATCAACGCTGGTAGCCGATCTCGGGGAACTGCGCCGAAGGGGCCTTGAGCAGGGCGGAGGGATGGCTGCGGAGGTGCTCGTCGAAGAAGGCCGCCGGGTACTCCCTCTGGAAGGCGAGCGCCTGTTCCACCGGGATGGTCCCCACCAGCTCCTCCAGCTCCGCCTTCTCCAACCCCAGCTGCGCGGCAGCCAGCCGGATCAGCACCACGTCGTCGCCCATGGAGTTATGCCCAGCGCCCTTGATCGTGAGGTGCAGCCGCCACCCGGTCAGCTTGTCCCAGAACTGCCGGACCAGGGGGTTCTTGTCCATGCCGCCCTTGCCCGTAGTGTCCACCACGACGAATGGGCGGTCCAGAGCCCCCCGGCCCTCGTCACTCTTGCCGAGTTTGGCGCCGTCCAGCCCGAACCCGGCCTTGATCCGCGTGTCGGCGAACATGGCGGACGCCGTGGTCCAGGCGCCGAGCGAGTGGCCGAACATCCCGATGCGCTCCAGGTCGAACGAGCCCGCCTTGTCGAGCGAAGGGAGCTGGTCGAGGACGAAGCGCACGTCGGCCACCCGGACGACGACGGCCTGGTCGAGGTCGGTGGGCTGCTTTCCGGCGACCACCCGGCCGCCGGGGAACTCCACGACGGCCGCGTCGTACGGATGGTCGATCGTGACCACGACGAAGCCGCGGCTGGCCAGCTCCTGCGCGACTCCGGTCCCGTAGGAGCGGGAGGCGTCGAGGCCGGGCGAGTACAGGATCACGGGCAGCTTGCCCAGCCCGGTGTCCATCGGCGCGCCCTCATATCCGCTGGTGCGGTCCAGGCGTAGCCCGGTGATGCCCTGGTCGCGCATATAGTGCTCGGCTGCTGCCTTGGGCATCCACGGTGCCACAGGAAGGCCGGCCGTCGTCTTGGCCGGGTACCACAGGCTGATCATCAGCTCCCGCCCGCGCCCCGTGTCCTCCAGGCGCGTCGCGGTCGTGCCCACCGGGTGGGGCCCGGACGGCTTGGGCAGCTCGAACGTGACCGACTGCCGCTCCGAGCACGCGGTGACCAGCACCAAGAGGCAGGCGAGGAGGAAGGTGGTTCGCTTCATGTCTCCAGGCTCGCCTCCGGCCGGGCCGCCCGCCTCGGCCGCGCGACCGAACCTGCTGTCAGCCCAGAAGGGTACGAAGGTCGAGGAGCTCGGTACAAAAGCAGCTATCAAGGAGCAGTTTCGCCCCCACTCGCCCACCCGTGGCGAGGTCTACCACTACTCCGACACCGGCTACACCCTGCTCGCTATGGCCGTGGAAAAGGTCGGCGAGGGGACCGTCTGGGGCCACGGCGGCTTCTTCGGTGCCTTCGAGTACGCTCGCGCGAGCACCGCATCTCGCTGACCGGCACCCTCACCCAGTCCGTCCAGGTCGCCTACCCGCGATGGAAGAAGCTCATCGCCAGCGCCCTGGCCGCGTCACTCGGGCGGCCCGTTCCGGGTTGTGAGTGACCTACCTGGTGTAGGTCACCTCGGGAAAGCGCGGCGTCGGCCTGTCCAGCAGCGGGGACTTCCGCCCGCGCAGGAACCGGTCGAAGAAGGCCAGCGGGTAGGCCCGCTGGAAGGCCAGCGCCCGCTTCTCCGTGATCGTCCCGACGGATCCTGCCAGCTCCTCCTTTGGCAGCCCGATCAGAGGCGCGACCTTCCTGATGAGCCGGGCGTCGTCGCCGAAGGAGTTGTGCGCCGCCCCCTTGACGGTGAGGTTGAGCCGCCAGCCGCGCAGGTTCTTCCAGAACGTCCGAAGGACGGGGTTGGTGGCCAGCCCGCCCTTGCCCGGGGTGTCGACCACCAGGTATGGCCGGTCCAGCCCGGCCTCCGCGACCGGACCGAGCACCGCGCCGTCGAGCCCGAGCCCGGCCTTGATGCGCTTGTCTGCGTACATGGCCGAGGAGGTGGAGGCGCCGCCGAGGGAGTGGCCGAACATCCCGATCCGCTTCATGTCCAGCACCCCCGACAACCCCGCCGGGAGCTTGTGCGCGGCCAGTTGGTCGAGCACGAACCTGGTGTCGTCGGCGCGCACCTTGGCCGCCTTGACGAAGTCGGTGATCTCACCCTTGGGGTTGGTGGCGACCCGGCCGCCGGGGAACTCCACGACGGCCGCGTCGTAGGTGTGGTCCATAGTCACCACCACGTAGCCGCGGCTGGCCAGCTCCTCGACCACCCCGGTCCCGTAGGAGCGCGAGGCGTTGGCGCCCGGCGAGTACAGCACCACCGGCAGCTTCCCGAGCCGCCGGTCGGCAGGGGCGCCCAGATGACCGTCCGTCGCGCCCAGCACCAGTTTGCCCGGCGGCACGCCGAGCGCGCGCAGATAGCGGTCGGCAGCCGCCTTCGGCATCCACGGCGCGACCGGGTATCCCGCCGTCTTGCGCGCCGGATACCAGATGCTGATCATCAGTTCGCGCTTGTTCCCTGCCACCCACGGGTCGGTCCTGGACTTGTCGACCAGGTGCAGCGCGACCGTGCCGATCTTGTGCGGGCCGGTGGGGGACGGCGGCTCGAACCGCACCGGGGCCGTGGCCGCGACTGCCGGGGCGGCGGCCACCGCCAGGAGCGCGACGACGCCGATCACGAGAGTTGTTCGTTTCATGCTCTCCACGCTGCCGTCCGGGCAGGCGTACGGCATCGCGCCGCGGAACGAATCTCGCCTCAACCCAGGACGCTACGCGAAAACCGCTGCTCCTCCTCGCGGACGATGTTACTTCCCGGCCGGTGACCTGCGCGGATACTGTCGGCTGGTGAACGAGACCCTGGTGGTGCACAGGCTGCGCCACGGCCACTGGGTGGCCCTGGACGTGGCGGCCGCGCTGCTGCTGGCCGCCGCCTTCGCCGCCGCGGCCCAGCTGAGGACCGGCCTGCCACCGGCGACCGCGCTGTCCGCCCTGGCCGCACTGCCGGTCGCGACCCGGCGCGGGTGGCCGCTGCCCTCGCTGGCGGTGTCGCTGGCCGCAGCCGTCGCCGCGCTGCTTATGGGCGTGGACTCCGCCTACCTGCCGGTCGCCGTCGTGCTCTACTCGGTCGGTGCGCAGAAGCCGCGCAGGCGGGCCGTCACCGGACTGGCCGCGTCCCTCGTCTGCGTGGCGGCCGCCCTGCTCGCCGCCGCCTGGCCGTCCTGGACGCAGGCGCTCGGCAGCGCTGGGTTCGGCCTGGCCCTCATGGGCCTGTCCTGGACGGCAGGCCTGGCCGTACGCGAGAAGAATCTTCTTGCCGCGCGTACGGCGGAGCGGGCCGTGGTCGAGGAGCGGCTGCGGATCGCCAGAGACCTGCACGACGTCGTCGCGCACAGCATGAGCCTGATCACGATGAAGGCGGGGGTTGCCGGGCTCGTCGCCGAGACCCGTCCCCAGGAGGCGCGCGAGGCGCTGCGGCTCATCGAGACCACCGGCAGGGAGGCGATGCTGGAGATGCGCGCGATGCTCGGCATGCTGCGCTCGCAGACCAGCACCCAGGGCACGGCGCCCGCGCCCCGGCTGCAGGACCTGCACGCGCTGGCCGCGCACGCGGGGGTCGAGGTGGACCTGCGCGTCGAGGCCGAGGATCTGCCCGAGGGGGTCGGCCTGGCTGTCTACCGGATCGTCCAGGAGGCGCTGACCAACGTGGTGAAGCACGCGGGAACCGGCTGTCGGGTGCGGGTCACCGTACCGAAGGCAGGGGTGGTGGAGGTCGAGGTGGCCGACGAAGGCCGGGGCACGCCGCGCGACGGGGGCGGCCACGGGCTGCTCGGCATGCACGAACGCTGCCTCATGTACGGCGGGCAGCTCACCGCCGGCCCGGACCCGGGCGGCGGCTTCCGCGTCCTTGCCCGCCTCCCCTACGCGCTGAAGGACACCCCGTGATCAGGGTCGCCATCGCCGACGACCAGCCGCTGCTGCGCGCCACCCTCACCAGGCTGGTCGGCACCGCCGACGACATGGTCGCCGTCGGCGAGGCGGGCACCGGCGACCAGGTCGTCGAACTGGCCGCGCGCACCAGGCCCGACGTCGTGCTCATGGACGTCCGCATGCCCGACATGGACGGACTGGCCGCGACCCGCAACATCCGCGCCGACCCGGCTCTGTCGCAGGTCCACATCATCATCCTGACCACCTTCGACCTCGACGAGTACGTCTACGAGGCGCTCCGCGCCGGGGCCAGCGGATTCCTGCTCAAAGACATCCCGCCAGCCGACCTGCTGGCCGCGATTCGGGTGGTCGCTTCCGGCGAGGCGCTGCTCGCGCCGACGGTCACGCGCCGGCTCATCGCCGAGTTCGCCCGCAAGGAGGCGGCCGAGCCCCTGATCGCGCGCGAGCTGGCGGCGGTGACCGGGCGCGAGCGCGAGGTGCTGACGCTCATCGCCCGCGGCCTGACCAACCCCCAGATCGCCGCGCACTTGGGGCTCAGCATCTCCACGGTTAAAACCCACGTACGCAGGCTGCTGTCGAAGCTGGACGTGCACGACCGCGCCCAGCTCGTCATCGTCGCCTACGAATCAGGCCTGGTCACCGCCGCCAAGCGGAGCAGGTAGACGAACGACGCACGCGGCTACGCGCCACTCTCGCCGCCCGCGACACCGGCAGCGGGGTGTACTTCGACTCACGCGCCTGGATCATCACAGCCCTGCGCCTGCCGAAAACTCTATCCATGCAGTTCAAGCGGCATGTGAATACTCGTGGAGGACTCCGCCGAGCCGGTCTCGTCGGCATACGTTCAGGTTGACGATTCCGGCTGGATCGATGATCGGATCCGGGACGGCACGTCGTGGAGCCGCCCGGTCCAGGGCTTGATGGGCCCGGTGGGCGTCTGGTCCACCGACTTCAGTGTCGGACGCTTGGACAGGGCCGGCGCCTACCGCGTGGGGATCTACAGCGACACCCCTGACTGCGAGTGTTTCGTCGCGATCGGCCCCTCCAAGGAGTTCTGGCCTCGACACCCGTAGAGTCCAGGCCCTCCGGTTTCCGACCTGAGTCGATAGGAGATGGACCGCCCCATCGCGTAGGGTCCGCCCATGAGCGGTGGGGACGTGCGCGGCAGCGCCACTTGGGGCCAGGTCGAAGAGTATTTCCGGCGGTTGCACGAGCCGGCGTTGGGACAGCCGTACAAGCTGCTGGAGCCGTCCTGCTCCGCCGACGGGTCGCGGATCGCCGTGACCGGCCTCGTGTACGACGAGCTGGCCGGCCTTCCACGCCAGGCCTGCTTCCTGGTCGACGGTGCGGACCTGCGGCCGCTGACGGGGCCGTCCGGTTCCTCGCGGCAGCCGCGCTTCTCCCCGGACGGGGCGACGGTGGCATTCCTGTCGGACCGTACGGAGGCAGGCCGGTTCCAGCTGTACCTGTTGCGCACCGGTCAGCTGGGTGAGGCGGAGGCGATCCCGGCCGTGCCCGGGACGGTGGAGTACTGTTCCTGGTCGCCGGACGGCACGAAGGTGCTGCTCGGGGTGGCGGGGCTCGGTGCCGATCTGGCCAGTGATCAGGGGAGCGGCACGACGTACAAGCCGAAGGAGGAGCTGCCGGATTGGCACCCGCGCGTCGAGATCGGCGTGACGGAGGAGTCGTGGCGGTCGTTGTGGATCCACGACCTCGCGGCAGGTACGACCACCAGGCTGTCGCCGGAGGGTCTCAACATCTGGGAGGCGGTCTGGCTCGGCCCCGACGCGGTCGTCGCGGTCACCAGCCCTGCTCCGGGCGAGGCCGCCTGGTACACGGCCGCGCTCTCCCGCCTGGGCCTCGACGGGGCGGTTACCGAACTGGCCCGCTCCGAGGTGCAGCTCGGCTGGCCCGCGGCCTCGCCTTCCGGGGGACGGTTGGCGGTGGTCGAGGCGGTGGGCAGCGACCGCGGGGCCATCGCGGGTGACCTGCTGCTGGGCGCTCCCGGTGCTGCCTTCGAGCGGGTCGACACCGGTGAGGTGGACGTCACCGCGACCCAGTGGATCGACCCTGATCGCCTGGGAATCCTGGGGATCCGCGGCCTGGAGACCGTCGCCGCGGTGTACGACGCGGTGACCGGGAAGATCACCGAGCTGTGGTCGAGCACGGACACCAGCTGCGGCACTGACTACCCGGAGGCGGCCTGGTCCGCCGACGGCCGCGTGGTGCTCGTCGAGGAGGGCTACTCGGTGCCGCAACGGGTCGTGGTGCTGGGTGACGACCGGGTCGAGCTCGCGGGGATCGGACACCCGGGCACCGAGTACCTGCTGTCGGTCGCGGGCAAGGCCGAGACGGTCGCCTGGACCGCACCGGACGGGCTGCGAATCGAGGGGATCCTATGCGTCCCCGCCGGGGACGGGCCCTTCCCGCTCGTGGTGAACATCCACGGTGGCCCGGTGTGGGCCTACCGGAACACCTGGTCGATGTCCTCCTCCTATACCCCGCTGCTGGTGGCCCAGGGGTACGCCGTCCTCAGCCCCAACCCGCGGGGCAGCTCCGGCCGCGGGCAGGACTTCGCCCGGCTGGTCTTCGGGGACATGGGCGGCGAGGACACGGCCGACTTCACGTCCGCGATCGACGCTCTCGTCGAGCGCGGGATCGTGGACCCGGCCAGGGTCGGCCTCATCGGCGGGTCGTACGGCGGCTACATGTCCTCGTGGCTGGTCACCCAGGACCAGCGCTGGGCTGCCGCCGTACCGTTCTCACCCGTGACGAACTGGTACAGCCAGCACTTCACCAGCAACATCCCCTACTTCGACGTGCTGTTCCTCAACGGGAACCCGGAAGTCCCCGGCGACAAGTTCCACTCCAGGAGCCCCGTCACCCACGCCGGCAAGGTGCGCACCCCGTGCCTGAACATCGCCGGCGCCCTGGACCGTTGCACTCCCCCGACGCAGGCCCAGGAGTTCCACCAGGCGCTGCTCGAGCACAGCGTCGAGTCCCAGCTCGTGATCTACCCGCAGGAAGGCCACGGCGTCCGTCAATTCCCGGCTCTGATCGACTTCTGCACCCGCGTCGTGGACTGGTTCCAGAAGCACATGCCGGCCCGCGGCTGACACCCTTCGTACCCGAAGGTCCGGCTATGGCGCAGCGTGCGATGATTGGCGGTAAGAGGGCTGATTCACCGCCCTCGACAAGGGGTGAACGGACAGGCCCGGGTTTCCATCCGCGGTCGGCCGGCGGACGTGGCGCACGCCACTTACCGTCCTGCCATGACGATCACCTTCCGTGCCGCTCGGCTCGCCTTCTGTCGAGCCCCTGACCGGCGACGTATCGACGCGCTCGCTCGTCCCCTTCGCGAGCGAGGATGGCAAAATCATCGTACGCAGGAGTGGTGGTGCGAGGTGGACGAGCTGCAGCGGGTCGCGCAGGCGCTCGCGGACCGGATCAGCCTGGCGGTGGCGATCGACGACCCTCAGATGAACCTGATTTGTCACACCGCCCACGACGACCACATCGACCGGCACCGGATCTCGAGCATCATGAAGATGCGCGCCCCGGACGAGGTCGTGGCACACGCCGTCGCCCAGGGCATCGCCACGGCCGAGGGGCCGGTGCGCGTGGCCGGGCGGCCTGAGATCGAACTGCTGCCCCGGATCTGCTTTCCTGTCCGCTGCCAGGGGCTCCTGTTCGGCTACCTCTGGATCATCGAGCCCGAGGAGGGGCTACCCGCGGACGAGGTGCAGGCAGCGGCGAAGGCCGCGGCGGACGCGGGCCAGCTGCTCTTCCGCGAGCGCCTCGTCGACGACCTGCGGGACAGCCGCGAGCGCGAGCTGTTGCGGGACCTCATCTCCGACGACCCCGCGGTCAGCTCCGCAGCCGCAGACCTGCTGGCCGACGAGGAGATGCTGCCCCCTGCCTGCTCGGTCGCGGTCCTCGTGGTGCAGGCGAGCTCGACCGAGCAGGAGGACCTGCGCACTACGTTGCACGCTGTGCTGCGCCGGGCGGGGCGACGGGCCACGCCGCTGGTGAGCCTGTCGATGGCACGCGCCGGCGGCCGTGGCGTGCTGCTCCTGGCCGGGCGACGTCCACCTGGGGCGGCCGACCTGCGAGGGGTGGCCGAGCAGGTGCAGGACGAGCTGGTCAAGCAGCTCGGTGACAGCGTCCAGGTGCGGGTGGGCATCGGTCCCGTCGTGGACGGGCCCACGCGCGCCTCGGTGAGCGCGCGGCGGGCGCGCGAGGCGCTCGACGTCACGCAGAAGGTGACCGGCTTCGGCACGGTGACCGCGTGGGATGACCTCGGCGTCTACCGGCTGCTCGTGCAGCTGCCGCTCTCCGACCTGCCGGAGGACGCCATCCCCGACGGGCTGCGCACCCTCATGGAGTCCGACCACGAGGGCACGCTGGCCGAGACCCTGGAGACCTGGCTGGACGAGGGCTGCGACTCGCGGCACACGGTGGCGCGGCTGCAGGTGCATCGCACGTCGCTGTACTACCGGCTGGGGCGCATCGAGGAGATCACCGGGCTATCCCTTAAAAGCGGCGGCGTACGGCTCGACCTGCACCTCGGGCTGAAGCTCGCCCGCCTGCAGGGGCTTCTCGGCAGGTGACGAACCGGGGACGGGGAGGCCTCGACAGTCGTCGGTGGGCCCTGCGTTGACACGAGGCGAGACTTTGCACATGAGTGTGACAGCAGACGTAGTGGTGGTCGGTGCCGGCGTGATCGGCTCCTCGATCGCCTTCGAGCTGGCCAAGACGGGCCGCTCGGTGGTGGTGGTCGACAAGGCGAGCGGGCCCGGCCAGGGGTCGACCAGCGCGTCCAGCGCTGTGATCCGGTTCAACTACTCGACCTGGGACGGCATTGCGCTGTCCTGGGAGTCCAAGCACTGCTGGGAGAGGTGGGCCGACCACCTCGAGGGCGTGGACGACGCCGGGATGGCGAAGTTCCACCGCGTCGGCAAGGTGTTCATGGACGTCGACATCGCGCCGATGGACCGTGTCCTCGAGATGTTCGACCGGGCGGGGATCCCGTACGAGGTTTGGGAGGCCGACGAGCTGGCCCGCCGAATGCCCGGGCTCGACCCTGGCCGGTTCTGGCCCCCGAAGCGCATCGAGGATCCGGCCTTCTGGGAGGACACGGACAAGCGCCTGGGTGCGCTGTGGACCCCGGACGCCGGCTTCGTCGACGACCCGGGTCTGGCTGCCGTCAACCTCGCCAACGGCGCGAAGCGGCGGGGTGCGCAGTTCCTGTTCAGGCGTCAGGTGATCGCCGTCCTCGGCGACGGTGCGGTGAGCGGTGTCCGGCTCGACGACGGCACGACCGTGAGCGCGCCCGTCGTCATCAACGCGGCCGGGCCGTGGTCCGGCAAGCTGAACGCGCTGGCGGGCGTCGGCGCAGGCTGGTCGGTCACCGTCCGGCCGATGCGCCAGGAGGTGCACCACATGCCCGCGCCGGCCGGCTACAACGGCGAGGGCATCGGCCCGTGCATCGCCGACCTCGACCTCGGCATCTATATGCGGGGCGCCCCGGGTGACGGGCTGTTGGTCGGCGGCACCGAGCCCGAGTGTGACGAGCTGCAGTGGGTCGACGATCCCGACGCCATCAATCCCAACCCCACCCGGCAGGTCTTCGAGGCACAGGTCACGCGTGCCGCCCGCCGCCTTCCCGACCTCGGTGTGCCCGGCAGGCCGACCGGCATCGCCGGCGTCTACGACGTCACCGAGGACTGGACCCCGATCTACGATGGCACGGAACGCGCGGGCTTCTACGTCGCGATCGGGACCAGTGGCAACCAGTTCAAGAACGCCCCCATGGTCGGGCGCCTGATGCGGGCCGTGATCGACGGTGAGAACCGCGTCGTCGGTGAGCACACCGGGTTGGAGATAGGGCTCGCCGCCTTCGGTCGTGCCCGGCCGCGCAACGCGGACTCGACGGGCACGGTGATGGGATGACCGAGCCCGCCTTCATGTCACTCCGCACGCGAGGGTCGGAGAGGGGCCTCGACCGGGCGCCCCCCAGGAGAGCATGATGGCCTGATGTCGTACGCTGACGCGTTTGCCCGCAGCATCACCGACCCGGAGGACTTCTGGGCCGAGGCCGCCGAGGCGGTCACCTGGAGCAGGCCCCCGCGCGAGGTGCTGGACTCCGGGGCGCCGCCCTTCTACCGGTGGTTCCCCGACGGGGAGCTGAACACCTGCCACAACGCGCTGGACCGGCACGTCGAGGCGGGCCACGGCGACCGGGTCGCGCTGATCTACGACAGCCCGGTGACCGGCACCGGCAGGCGCTACACCTACGCCGAGCTGCGCGACGAGGTCGCCAGGTTCGCCGGGGTGCTGCGCCACCTCGGGGTGGAGCAGGGCGACCGGGTGGTGATCTACATGCCGATGGTGCCCGAGGCGGTGATCGCCATGCTGGCGTGCGCGCGGCTGGGAGCCGTGCACTCGGTGGTGTTCGGCGGGTTCGCGCCCAAAGAGCTGGCGGCCAGGATCGACGACGCGCGCCCCAAGGTGGTCGTCTCGGCCTCCTGCGGGATCGAGCCCACCCGCGTGGTGCCGTACAAGCCGATGCTCGACGCCGCGCTCGACCTGGCCGGGCACCGGCCCGCGCACTGCGTGATCCTCCAGCGCGAGCAGGCACCGGCGGAGCTGGTGCCCGGGCGGGACGTCGACTGGGCCGACGCTGCGGCCGAACCCGCCGGGTGCGTGCCGGTGAAGGCGACCGACCCGCTCTACATCCTCTACACCAGCGGCACCACCGGGCTGCCGAAGGGCGTCGTACGCGACAACGGCGGGCACGCGGCGGCGCTGCTGTGGAGCATGGCCAACGTCTACGACATCGCGCCCGGCGATGTGTTCTGGGCGGCGTCCGACATCGGCTGGGTGGTCGGGCACTCCTACATCGTGTACGGGCCGCTGCTGCGGGGCGCCACGACGGTGCTGTACGAGGGCAAGCCGGTCGGCACCCCCGACGCGGGCGCGTTCTGGCGGGTGATCGCCGAGCACCGGGTGAACGCGCTGTTCACCGCGCCGACCGCGTTCCGCGCGATCAGGAAGACCGACCCGGAGGCGGCCCTGCTGCGCGGCCGTGACATCTCGTCGCTGCGGACGCTCTTCCTCGCCGGGGAGCGCCTGGACCCCGACACCTACCACTGGGCGGCGGAGAAGCTCGGCGTCCCGGTCGTCGACAACTGGTGGCAGACCGAGACCGGCTGGCCCGTCGCGGCCAACCTGCGCGGCCTGGAACCCATGCCGATCAAGCCGGGCTCCCCCACCGTGCCCGTCCCCGGCTACGACGTGCGCGTGCTGCGGTCCTCGGGCGCCGAGTGCGCCCCCGGCGAGGAGGGAGCGATCTGCATCCGGCTCCCGCTCCCGCCCGGCACCCTCCCCACGCTCTGGCAGGACGACGAGCGCTATGTGAAGTCCTACCTGTCGGCCTTTCCCGGCTACTACCTGACCGGCGACGGCGGCTACCTCGACGAGGACGGCTACCTCTTCGTGATGGGCCGCACCGACGACGTGATCAACGTGGCCGGGCACCGGCTGTCGACGGGGTCCATGGAGGCGGTGCTGGCCGCGCACCCGGCGGTGGCCGAGTGCGCGGTGATCGGGGTCGCCGACGAGCTGAAGGGGCAGGTCCCGCGTGGCTTCGTGGTGCTGAAGAGCGGGGCGACGGTCGAGGTCGAGACCCTGCGGGCCGAGCTGATCCTGGCCGTCCGCGAGCAGGTGGGCGCGGTGGCGGCGCTGAAACAGGTGGACGTGGTCCCGGCGCTGCCGAAGACCAGGTCGGGGAAGATCCTGCGCAAGACCATGCGCGGCATCGCCGAGGGCTCCGACGAACCCGTCCCCTCGACCATCGAGGACCCGACGGTGCTGGACGTGCTGCGACCCATCGTCGGGCGCGGCGCCACCGCCCCGGACGGCCGGGACGCCGATCCACTCCGCTCGGGTTCCGGCGACGGCTGACAGGTCTGCCCCGGTTCTCAGGCCGGTACGGTTCGTTCCGGAAACGAGCCGGTCTCCTCTCCGGTGGCGAGGGGCGACCCGGCCGAGAGCGCGTTCGCTCCCGGCCGACCGCCGGGATCAGTCGCCGGAGACGATGCGGGCGTGCAGCCGCGCGGCGGTCGCCGGGTCCCAGCCGAACGCCTCCCGCCCGGCCAGCCACGCCGCCGCGCCCGCGCCGTCACCCGCCAGGACCGTCGCGGCCCCCAGCTTCTCCCGTACCGCGGGGCCGACAGGTCCCTCGCCGGTCAGCACGCTCCCGGCCAGCACGATCGGGCTCGTCTCGCCCGCCGGGCGGACCTCCGCCACCGTCTCGCAGAGCAGCCGGGCAGCGGTGGAGGCGATCTCCAGGGCGACCGGGTCGCCCTGGGCCGCCGCCCGGCTGACGAGCGGGGCGAGCCTGGCCAGCTCCAGCGTGGGCCGCGACTGGGCGCGGACCACCAGCTTGATCGCCAGCACCCGCATCTCCTCCGCCGCCTCCGCCGCTGTCCCCCCGGCCCCGCCGCCCTGCTCGGCGGGCCCGTCCTGCCCAGCCGTTCTCCTCCCCCGCGGGAGCGGCTCGCCCTCCAGCAGGGCGTCGACGACGAGGCGGGTCAACGTCCCGCCCGCCTCCCCCCGGCTGAGGGCGTGGGCGGCGGCGCGGGCCGCCCGCCTGCCCAGCCAGAAGCCGGAGCCCTGGTCGCCCAGGAGCCAGCCGAGCCCGTCGGCGATCAACACGGGCTCGCCGTCCTCGATCCTGGCGGCGATCGCCCCGGTCCCGGCGATGAGCACGGTGCCGCGCGGCTCCGCCGTACCGGCGGCGAAGGCGATGCCCAGGTCGCCGGTGAGCCGGGGCCGGAAGCGCAGGCCGGCCGAGGCCCACATGGGGTCGAACACCAGGCGGTCCAGCGCCCCGGCGCCCGCCATCCCGATGACCGCCCCCGCCACCAGGCCCGGGCCGGTCCCGTGCAGGGCCTGCCGCAGGGCCAGGCCGATGTTGGCGACGGCGACGGCGTTGCCGTGGGCCGCCGGGTTGCCGCCCCCGGCCACGCCGTATCCGGCCCGCCGGCCGTCGGCGTCGATCAGGAGCGCCCGTGAGGACGTACCGCCGACGTCCAGTCCGAGGACGCACATCGCGTTCAGAGGTGCTCTCCGAAGAACGCGGCGACCGCCTCGACCGCCCCGGTGACGTGTGGCTCGGTGTCGTAGAGGTCGATATGGAGCCGGGTGTCCAGCCAGACCAGCCTCTTGGGGTCGTCCATCCGCCGGTAGGCCTCCTCGGCGCCCTCGGGCGAACAGAAGCGGTCGACCACACCGTGCACGACAAGGCCCGGCTTGGGTGACAGGAAGTCGGCACCCGTCATGTTGTCCAGGATGATCAGCTCTCGGACCGAGGCCCGGGTCACCGTGTTGCTCCAGTGCGCCGAGGCGCCTCGGGAGGTGCCGTAGTAGGCGAACGGCTCGTCGCCCGGCATGGCCGCCTCGCCCTCCTCGGCCACCGCGGGCAGGTACTCCACCTCACCGCTCCTGTCCTGCCGCTCCAGCACCTCCGTGAAGGAGGCCAGCGCCCGCTGGTATCCGTCGGGCGACATCCCCGCGCGCATGCCGTAGGGGTTGTTGTACGCCCCCGCGACGCCCGCGAACGCCTTCACCCGGGGGTCGAACGCGGTGAACCTGAGCGCGTAGCCCGCGCCGAGGCAGATCCCGACCGCGCCGATCCTGCCGACGTCCACCTCGGGCCGCGAGCGCAGCAGCGAGACCGCGGCCCGCAGGTCCTCCAGCTTGCCCTGCGCGTCCTCGTGGTTACGCGGCTCGCCACCCGACTCGCCCCAGTTGCGGTGGTCGAACGCCAGCGTCACATATCCCGCTCCGGCCAGCCGGGACGCGTACAGGCCGGTGACCTGGTCCCGGGTTCCGGTGAACGGGCCGGTGAGGACCAGGGCGGGGTGCGGGCCCGGTGCCACCGGGACCCGCAGGTCGCCGGCGAGGGTGACCCCGCCGGCGGTGAACTTCACCTTTTCCGACATGGTGCAAGTCTGTACGGCCCGCGTGCCGGAAGCCAACGACCGTCCCCGGCCGGGGCCGGGGACAGTCCCTAGGAGTCGAACCCGAGGCCCATCCGGTCCAGGGTGCGCAACCAGAGGTTGCGGCGGCCCTGGTGCAGGTCTGCCTGGGCGATCGACCAGCGGGTCATCTGGATCCCGACCGAGCGGACCGGCTCGGGCGGGAACGGGACGGGCTTCTCCTTGACCATCCGCAGCTCGGTCCGCTCGGTCCGCGTCCCGGCGAGCAGGTCGAGCATGACGTTCGCCCCGAACCGGGTCGCGCCGACGCCCATACCGGTGTATCCGGCGGCGTAGGCCAGGCGCCCGCCGTGCGACCGGCCGTAGAAGGCGCTGAACCGGCTGCAGGTGTCGATGACCCCGCCCCACCTGTGGGTGAAGCGCAGCCCGGACAGCTGGGGGAAGGTGGTGGAGAAGTGTTCGGCCAGCTTGACGAAGGTCTCGTCACGCTGCTCGTACTCGGGCTTGATCATGCCGCCGTTGTAGTAGACCGCGTCGTAGCCGCCCCAGAGGATCCGGTTGTCCTCGGTCAGCCGGTAGTAGTGGAACTGGTTGGCCGCGTCCCCGACCCCCTGCCGGTTCTGCCAGCCCACCGAGGCCAGCTGGTCGGCGGAGAGCGGCTCGGTCATCAGCGCGTAGTCGTAGACCGGCACGAGGAGGTGCCTCAGCCGCCGCAGCAGCGGCTGGAACACCCCGGTGCCGAGCGCGACGTTGCGCGCCCTGACCAGGCCGTGCGGGGTGAGCAGGTCCAGGCTCGTCGGGGTGTCCTTCATGGTGCGTACCGGCGTGCGCTCATAGATGCGCACGCCCACCGAGAGGCAGGCCTCCCGAAGCCCCCAGGCCAGCCGGGCGGGGTCGAGCATGGCGCAGCCGTCGCGATCCCAGTGGCCGCCGATGTAGGTGGGCGAGTTCACCTCCGCCCGGATCTCCTCCGCGTCGAGGACGTCGAAGCGGGCGCCCAGCTCACGGGCGATGTCGATACTCCGGTTCATCTCCTCCAGCTGCCACGGCTCGGCGGCCACGTGCAGCTCGCCGGTGCGCTCGTAGCCGCAGTCGATGCCGTACCTGGCTATGGCCTCGCCGATCTCGTCGAGGTTGTCGACACCGAGGCGTTCGAGCGTGGAGATCTCCTCGGGCCAGCGCTCCAGCCCGTTGGCGAGACCGTGGGTGAGCGTTGCCAGTGCGAAGCCACCGTTGCGACCGGAGGCCGCCCAGCCGACCCTCCGTCCCTCAAGCAGGACGACGTCAAGTGACGGGTCGCGTTCCTTTGCCATCAGGGCGGTCCAGAGCCCTGAGAATCCTCCGCCGACCACTGCCAGGTCGGCGCTCGTCTCACCGAAGAGCCGCGCCAGCGGCTCGGGTTTCGCCGGACTGTCGAGCCAGTACGGCTTGCGCTCCGCATCAGCAAGAGCCTTCAGCGGATCCACAAATCTCACTTCCCTACGTGAGTCAGGTTTTATCTGTGTGTATCGCGTGGTCGTGAAGATCACGCGCGGGTTCCCCCCGCCTGAATCCGATCTCGCCTCCCTGTTCTGTGCCGTGGATGTTCTGTCATGGATGTCCTTGCGGGCATCCGGATACACCGAAGCCCCGCGCCACCCGGTGAGGGCACGGGGCTTGACGGCGGCTAGGTGCGGCGGCGCGAGTTGACCGTGTTGAACACGGCGATGGCGACGCCTACCGCGAATATAAGCGTCCCGAGGATGTTGACCTGAGGCGGCACCCCGATACGGGTGGCACCCCAGATCCACAGTGGGAACGTCTGGGTGGCACCACTGGTGAACTGGGTGATCACGAAGTCGTCGATGGAGAGCGCGAAGGCCAGCAGCGCGCCGGAGACGACACCGGGCAGGATCATCGGGAAGGTGACCCGCCAGAACGTCGTCCAGGTGGACGCGCCCAGGTCGCGCGCCGCCTCCTCGATCGACCGGTCGAGCCCGATCACCCGGGCGCGCACGGTGATCGCCACGAAGGAGAGCGAGAAGAGCACGTGCGCGATGACCACCGTCGCGAAGCCGGTCTGCACGCCGGCGCTGATGAACAGCGAGAGCAGCGAGGCGCCCATGACGAGTTCGGGCGAGGCGATCGCGGCGAACATCACCAGGTTGGTCGCGCCCTGCCCGCGGAAGCGGTAGCGGCCCAGGGCCAGGCCCATGAGCGTGCCGATCAGCGTCGTGATCACCGTGGCCAGCACGGCGATCTTGAGCGAGTTGACCACCGCTGTGACCAGCTCCGGATACTCGTCCAGGCGGCCCCACCACCTGAGGGTGAAGCCCTGCCAGGTCACGTTCGACTTGCTCTGGGTGTCGTTGAAGCCGAACACGATCATGACGGCGATCGGCAGGAACAGCCAGGCGATGATCAGCCAGACGTAGACCCGGAGCAGCCGGTCACCCAGCCGCCTCGTGTTCAGCGGGGACCTCCGCCTGGTGGGTGCCTCGCCTCGGACATCGGTTTCGCTGATGCTCACGGTCGCTCACCGTTCCTGGTCCTGCGGAGGGTGTCAGGGCTCATCGGGCCGCCGCCTCCAGGACGTTCTCGGTGCCGAGCGCCTTGGCGTAGGCGAAGATACCGATCAGCATCGCCGCCATCAGCGTGAACGACAGCGCGGCGGCGGTCGGGTAGTCGTTGTTGACCAGATACTCGGTCTGGATGATGTTGCCGATCATCGTGTTCTCCGGGCCGCCGAGGATGCCCGCGTTGACGTAGTCCGCGGTCATCGGGACGAACGTCATCAGCACCCCGGCGAACACGCCGGGCAGCGAGAGCGGCAGCACGATCTTGGTGAACGCCTCGCGCTTGGCCGCGTACAGGTCCTGGGCGGCCTCGACCACCTTGGGGTCCACCCGCTCCAGCGCGACGTAGATCGGCAGGATCATGAACGGCAGGTAGTTGTAGACCAGGCCGCCGATCACCGCGAACGTCGTCTGCAGCACGTGGAAGTCCTCGGGCAGCAGCCCTGCCGACTTGAGCGGCGAGAGCAGCATGCCGTCGTCGGCGAGCAGGAACCGCCAGGACACCGTGCGCAGCACGAACGAGACGAAGAACGGCAGCAGCACCAGCAGCAGGTAGGTGGACTTGCGGTTGCCGCCCTTGAACGCGATCCAGTAGGCCATCGGGTAGGCCAGCGCGATGGAGACGACGGTCGCGACCAGACCGTACCCGGCCGAGCGCAGGAACTGGGTCTGGTACTGCGCCAGGGCGTCGCCGTACACCGAGAAGTTGAACGTCTGGGCGAACCCGTTGACCACGTCGCCCTCCTGGGTGGAGACCGAGGCCATGAAGACCATCGGCACCACCAGGAAGATCGCCAGCCAGAGTCCGCCGGGCAGGATGAGCAGGTAGGGGGCGAGGCGTTTCACCGGCCGCTTGCCCCTTCCCGACTGGTTCGCTCTCTCATCGGCCTAACCCTGCGTGATCGGCTGGAAGATGTCCTGGAAGATCTTCTCCTCCGCCGGTTCCAGCTTCTTGTACGACCGTAGCTTGGCCATGTCCGTCTCCGAGGGGAAGATCATCGGGCTCTCGGCGATCTGCTCCAGCGCGGCCTTCTCCTTGCCCGTGGCCTTGGCGGCGTCGGCGAGGACCAGGTCCTTGGCGGAGGAGACCGGCGTGATGTAGTTGATGGACTCGACCAGCATCGTGGCGATCTTCGGCTGGTAGACGTAGTCCATGAAGGTCAGCGCGTCGACCGGGTTCTGCGAGGTCTTCGGGATGCACAGGTTGTCCGTCCAGATCGTGCCGCCCTCCTCGGGCACCACGAACCTCAGGTCCTTGCCCTCGGCGACCTGCTGGAAGATGTCACCCGACCAGGCCATGGTGATCCAGATGTCTCCCCTGGCGAGGGCGTCGACGTAGTCGTTCTCGTAGTACTTGCGCACCAGACCCGCTTCGCGCTGCTGCTTGAGCTTCTCCCCCGCCTTCTTCCAGTCGGCCTCGGTCGACTTGTCAGGGTCGATGCCCAGGGCGAACATGCCGAAGTTGGCGACCTCCTGGGTGTCGAGCATCATGCCGACCTTGCCCTTGTACTTGGGGTTCCAGAGGTCGGCGATGCTCTTGACCTCGTCCACGTACTTGGGGTTGTAGGCGATGCCGGTCAGGCCGCCCGCCCACGGGACCGTGTGGGCGTTGTTCGGGTCCCAGGTGGGGTTCTTGACCACGGAGCTGGCGTTGGCGGCGAAGTTCGGCAGCTTGGCGTGGTCGAGCGGGACGAGGTAGCCCAGCGCGATGGCCTTGGACAGCTGCAGGCCGTTGGTCAGGACCATCAGGTCGTAGCCGATGTCGTTGTTGGCGGCGAGCAGCGGCTGGATCTTGCCGAAGAACGTGGGGATGTCCTGGATGGCCTCCGTGTAGGTCACCTTGATGCCGGTGTCGGCCTCGAACATCTCCAGGGACGGGTACCGCTTGCCGTCCTTGTCGATGTAGAGCGGCCAGTTGGCGAAGCGCAGCGTGCCGTTCTTCTTCTTGGAGCCCCAGTACTCGTCGACGGCGTCCTTCTGGGGCGCCTCCACCTTCTTGCCCTGCACGCCGCAGGCGGTGAGGGCGAGAGCGGCGGCCGACATTCCCCCCAGGCGGAGGGCGTCACGGCGGGTGACGGAGCGGCTCTGCGTCATGCCACGCAGGAAGGCGGGGTTCATGCGGGGATCCATAGCGTGCTCAACTTCCGATCGCGTACGAGTGGTGCGGCTGCCACGACAACCACACGGCGTCGCCACGCTCCGCCGTACTCGTGCTGTCGAGTGCGTTCTGCTGGAAGACGGTCACCTCTGCCCCCTGGGCCAGGCCGACCGTGTAGGAGTTGTAGAGCCCCAGGTAGACCACCTCGGAGACGACGCCTCGTACGACGCTGAGGTCTCCGGTGGGCTCCTCGGTGGAAATACTGATCTTCTCCGGGCGCACCGTGATCGCGATCGGCTCCCCGGCGGTGAACGATCCGCCTTCGGCGAGCACCTGGTCCTCATCGCCCAGCTTAAGCACCGCGAAACCGGACTGGAGACGGTCGACGGTGCCGTTGAGCAGGTTGGACGTGCCGATGAATCCGGCCACGAAGGCGGTTGCCGGCCGCTCGTAGATCTCTCTCGGAGTGCCCAGCTGCTCGACCATGCCGTCGTTCATGACCGCGATGCGGTCACTCATGGTGAGCGCCTCGCTCTGGTCGTGGGTGACGTACACGAAGGTGATGCCGACCTCGCGCTGGATGCGCTTGAGCTCGATCTGCATGGCCTGGCGGAGCTTGAGGTCGAGGGCGCCGAGCGGCTCGTCCAGCAGGAGCGCGCGGGGGTTGTTGACCAGGGCCCGCGCCAGGGCGACCCGCTGCTGCTGGCCCCCGGACATCTCACGGGGGCGGCGCTTCTCACGCCCGGTGAGATCGACGATCTCCAGGATCTCGCCGACGCGGCGCTTGATCTCGGCCTCGGCCACCTTCTTGCGCCGCAGGCCGAAGGCGACGTTCTCCCAGACGTTCATGTGCGGGAAGAGGGCGTACGACTGGAAGACCATGTTGACGTCGCGCTTGTTGGGGGGGACGTCGGTGACATCCTGGCCGTGCAGCCGCACGTTGCCCCGCGACGGATCCTCAAACCCGGCGATCATGCGCATGGTGGTGGTCTTGCCGCAGCCCGAGGGGCCGAGGAGGGAGAAGAACTCCCCCTCGGCGATCGTCAGGGTGACACCCTTGACCGCCTGGACGACCTCGCCGTGGGAGACATACTCCTTGACGACCCCATCAAGTTCGATCGCGGGCATTTGGGGCGAGCGGGAGGCGGCGTCGGCCGCCTCCGCACTCACCTGGATTTCGGTCATGCCAGGCTTATCCCTCTGTTCGCGGCTATTCGCCGATGTAGTGCATGACGTGCTTGACGCGAAGGTAGTCGTGCAGTCCAAAAACGGACAAATCCTTGCCGTAACCGGAGTGCTTGAAGCCTCCGTGTGGCATTTCTGAGACGAATGGGATGTGAGTGTTGACCCAGACGACACCAAAGTCGAGACGGTTCGACACTCGCATCGCCCGACCGTGGTCGGAGGTCCACACCGAGCCCGACAGGCCGTACCTGACGTCGTTGGCCTTGGCCACCGCGTCCGCCTCGTCGGAGAAGGTCTGGACCGTGATGACCGGCCCGAACACCTCGTTCTGCACCATCTCGTCGTCCTGCTTCAAGCCGTCGACGAGCGTGGGGGCGAAGAAGTAGCCCCGCTCGCCGACCCGGTTCCCGCCGGTCAGGACCTTGGCGTGACCGGGGACCCGGTCGAGGAAGCCGGTGACGCGGGCCAGCTGCTCGGCGTTGTTGAGCGGGCCGTACAGGGCCTCCGTGTCGGAGAGGTCGCCCGTCACGGTGTTCGCCACCGCCTCGGTGAGCGCGGCGACGAACTCGTCGTGGGCCTCCTCGTGGACCAGCACGCGGCAGGCCGCGGTGCAGTCCTGGCCGGCGTTGTACAGGCCCGCGGTGGCGATCGACTCGGCGGCGGCCTTGAGGTCCTTGACGTCGTCGAACACGATGACGGGCGCCTTGCCGCCCAGCTCCAGGTGGACCCGCTTGAGGTCCTCGGCGGCGCTCTTGGCCACGGCCATGCCGGCGCCGACGGAACCGGTGATCGCGACCATCGACGCGGTCGGGTGGCCGACGACCAGCGCGCCGGTCTCCCGGTCGCCGACGACGACGTTGAAGACGCCCTTCGGCAGGACCTCGCCGAGGATCTCGGCCAGCTTGACCGTGGAGACGGGAGTGGTGTCGGAGGGCTTGAGCACGACGGTGTTACCCGCGGCGAGCGCCGGGGCGATCTTCCAGACCGCCATCATCATCGGGTAGTTCCACGGCGTCACCTGGCCCACCACGCCGATCGGCTCGTGCCTGATGACCGAGGTGTGCTCGGCCAGGAACTCACCGGAGGTCGGCCCCTCCAGCGTGCGGGCGGCGCCGGCGAAGAAGCGGAAGTGGTCGGCGGCGACCGGGGTCTCGTCCTCGGCCATCCGGGCGCGCGGCTTGCCGGTGTTGAGGCACTCGGCCTCGTTCAGCTCCTCGGCCCGCGCCTCGATCGCGTCGGCCACCTTCAGGAGCAGGTTGGCGCGCTCGCCCGGAGTGGCCTGACTCCACGACTCGAACGCGGCGGCAGCGGCGGCGTAGGCGGCGTCGACGTCCTCCTGTCCGGAGATGGGAGCACTAAGGTAGATCTCTCCGGTGCAGGGGTCGATGACGTCGGAGAACCGGCCGCTCCGAGCCTCCACGAGCTCACCGTTGACGTAGTTTCTCAGGCGGGGGAGCTCACTGGTCTCAACCGGGGTGGTCACCGTCGGCCTCCTATGGATCGGGGCTGAGTTGTCGCGACTCTTACAGAGCAAGAACCGTACGACAAGGGATTTCGTTGTTAAGATACCAAATTGCTACGAAATCGCTTGACAGACGGCCCGAAACCGACAGCATGTCGCATCGGAGCCGCAACACGCCGGAAACAGCCCCGCAATATGACGCCAGGGAGCGCGGATGACGACGCCGCCCAAGGTACGCCGCGACAACGACGCCAGGTCAGGCCCCGTCGTCCTCGACGAGATCTCCAAGCAGATCATCGAACAGCTACAGGCGGACGGGCGCAAGCCCTATGCCGCCATCGGCAAGGCCGTGGGGTTGTCCGAGGCCGCGGTACGCCAGCGGGTCCAGCGCCTGATCGACGCGGGGGTCATGCAGATCGTCGCGGTGACCGACCCGTTGACCCTGGGCTTCTCCCGCCAGGCCATGATCGGCATCAAGTGCGAGGGCGACCTGGAGATCGTGGCCAACGAGCTGTCGGCCATAAAGGAGATCGACTACGTGGTGCTGACCGCCGGGTCGCTCGACATCATGGTCGAGGTCGTCTGCGAGAGCGACCAGCACCTCCTGGAGATCCTCGGCAAGATCCGGGCCATCCCCACGGTCCGCGCCACCGAGACCTTCGTCTACCTCAAGCTTCACAAGCAGACCTACTCCTGGGGCACCCACTGACACCTCAACGGCCGAGGTGGGACTCAAGGACGCCCGCCAGGTCGGCGAGGAACTCGTCGACCTGGCCGACCGCGTAGCCCGGCCTCAGCAGCACCGTGGCGAACCTCGCTCCGCGCACGTCATCGGGAGTGAGGGGCTGGTCGGTGGTGCCGCGCAGGGTGGCCACGATCCGGTCGAGGAAGGTGTCGACCTGGTCCTCGTTGTAGCCCATGCCGAGCCGTCCGGGTCTGAAGGCGGCCCGCTCGACCCGGACGGCGTGCTCCTCGATCTCATCGGCGCCGAGCGGTTCCGGCAGCCCGCCGGCCACCGGCTCCCACACGGCCCGGACGACGGCCGCCGGTTCCCGCTCGGCCGCTCCCGGATACCGGGCGACCGCCGCCGGTTCCCGCTCGGCGGCCCCCGGATCCCGGAGCGGCGGTTCAGCGCGCTGTGCCCACTGCTGTTCCTGGGGCGCGGTCGGCCAGGGCACGGGCTGCCGGCGCGCGGGAACGATCGGCCGCCCGTCCGCCCCGGTGGGCCGGGTCTCGATCGCCACGATGAAGGCCTCCAGCGCGAAGTCGACGGCGATCTCGTGGTAGCCGCCGAGCTTCGTGCGGAAACGGGCCTCGCGGATCTCGTCCGCGGTGATCGGCTCCCCCTCCGGGGTGCCCCTGCCGAGGGTGCCCTCGATCCGGCGGACCAGCAGATCCACCTGATCGGGGTCATATCCCGTACGCACCCCGAGAACCCGTGGAAAGCGGTTCAACCCCGCATCCTTTCGCATCTCCCCGATTGGCCCTTACCCGACGCATCCATTCTGAAGGGGATCACCGGATAAAAGCGAGACGTCAGGGGCGGGCACGGATCCGGGCGTTCCGGCGGGTGTCGAGTCCCGCGGGAACGGCCTCGGCGCCCGGCGAGGTCGGATAACCCCGCGAGGACGACGGCAGCCGAGCCCGACAGATCGGGTAACCGTCGGGAACAGCGAAAACCGAGCCCACCGAACTCGGTTTCCGGAAAATCAGCTGATTTAGTTATTTATCAGATCGAACTGCTCCCAGGGACCGACCGCGTCACGGTTGGCGATCAGCGCCTGGGTTCCGCCGCCCTCGGCGCACACGAACTTGCCGTTGACCTGGGCCTTGAGGCTGACCGAGCCGTCCGGGTTGGTGCTGAGCTGGAAGGTCTCCCAAGGCCCGGCGGAGGGGCGGTTGGCGATCAGCGCCTGGGCTCCGGCGCCCTCGGCGGCCACGAACTGACTGTTGATCTTCGCCCGGAGACCCACGTTGCCGTTGCCCAGATCGACACGGTCGAACTGCTGCGCCGTCCCGTTGGACGTCCCGTTCGCGATCAGCGGCGAGCCGCTGGAGGCGGTGACGTAGAGACCGTTGGCCTTGGAACGCAGGCTGATCGTCCCGGTGCCGGTCGTACCCCCCGGGAGACCCAGGGTGGAGGCGGTGCCGCTCAGCGCCTTGACGCCCTGGTTGGCTGATCCGGTCAGCGTCGTCGAGGCGTAACCGCTCAGCGGCTTGGCGGTCCGCTCCACGACGTACACGGTGTTGGCGGCGGTGGCGAAGGAGACCTCGCCACCGGAGACGGTGGTCAGGACGGCGTTGTCGGAGGCGCGGCGCACCCGGATCTGCTGGGTGCCCCAGGGGTTGACCACCGTGGCCTGCTTGCCGTGCAGGCTCCTGAGCCCGACGTACTTGATCTCCCCGGCCTCGCGCTCGGAGCTGACCTGGAAGCCGTCCTTGGCCAGGAGGGTGAACTTGCCGACGAAGGAGGAGTCGCCCGGCGCCGCCGGGAACACCCTGATCTTGTCGTTGTAGCTCTGCATGAGCGACTCGTTCAGCGCCGACAGGTGCACGCCGAGATACTCGAAGACGCCGTTGGTGTTGGTGGTCATGCCGTTGGGGTGGTTCTGGTACTTCTGCAGCATCGTCTTCATGCCCTGGTACGCCTGGTCACCGAGACCGAGACGGGCCGCCTGGACCGCGTCGTTGGACCAGACGTTGCCGTAGGGGAACGGCCGCTGGTTCCAGGTGTTCACCGCGGTCTGGTAGTCGGGGTAGCCGATGCCGGTGATGTTGTACGGCCAGATCAGCTCGGAGGCGACGTTCTCGTTGTTCCTCGTCTGTGAGATCGGCGGCTGGTGCGGCTGGTAGGCGCCGTTGACCACGGAGTAGGCGGTCAGGTTGTTCAGGATGTTCTGCCAGTCGGCACGCAGGCCGCTGTCGAGACCGAGTTGCTGGCTGACCTGGATCGTCAGCGGGAAGATACTGCGCACCGCGGCCAGGTCGGTGATCGCGTTGCGGACGTTCCAGTACGTCTCGTGGGAGTTGGAGTTGGCCATGTAGTACTTGCCGGTCGGCCCGTCGAAGGACAGCAGGCCCTTGTAGAGCTTCGCGGTCTCCCGCATGTACGGGTACGCCACGTCCCGCAGGTAGTTCGCGTCGTTGGTGTAGCGGTACTGCAGGTACATGTTGTGGGCGGCCTGGTAGCCGGTCGTCAGGATGTTCTTGGTGTAGTCGCTGTTGATCGTGCCGCGCGCGTTGCCGTCCCAGCCCATGGTCTCGGGCACCCACAGGGCGTCGATCCCGTACCTCGTCGTCGTGTACGACTTCAGCGCGTTGTAGTTACGGCTGTAGAGCCGGTTGAAGGTGTTCATCAGGTCGGTGTGGTTGGAGGCCAGGAAGGAGTTGTAGACGTCTCGCTGGTTCCAGTACCAGTAGGCGTTGCTCCACTTGGAGTTGTCCTGCGTGGCGCGGAAGACACCGTTGATGAAGTGCAGCGGGTAGTCGCCGTAGCCGCCCGCGGCGATCATGTACGTGCTGAGGTAGTAGACGTTCTCCATGTAGTCCGCGTCGCGGGAGGAGTTGGAGTACTGGACGAACGACTTGGCCCAGAACGCGTGCCACCAGTTGCGGTAGTTGTTGAACGTGTTGGCGTAGCCGGTGTTCTTGACCGAGGTGAGCTGGCTGCGGGCCTGGGCGACCGAGTCTCGGTTGGGGGCGTTGATCCGGCTGGCGGCGGTGAACCAGATCGTGTAGCTGGAGGTGGGCGTGATGTTCAGCCGTACCCTCCTGCCGTCCACGATCTGGGTGGTGAAGTTCGCGCCCTCGACGGTGGCGGCCATGGTGTAGCCGAAGCCGCCTGCGTCGGTCTGGCCTCTGCTGAATCCGGCCACCCCGGCGTCGGAGAAGGTGGAGATCGTCCGCCAGGTGTTCAGGTCGGGCACGTCCGCGATGTTCTGGACGGTGGCCGGGTCCCACATGCTGAGGTCGAACGCCACGTTGGACACGCCGCCCCGGGTGTCCTCGACGTGGATGCCCATGACCTCGGAGTTCGGCGACCCCATCACGGTCACGGTCCGGTTGGAGTCGTACTTGGTGGTCAGCGTCCCGTCGTACAGCGACAGTCGCTGCTGGAAGGTCGTGTACCCGGTGTCCATGGCCGGGCTGGTGCTGAGGTTCGCCAGGCCCGCCGCGTAGGTCGACTGCGGCGACAGGTCCACCCCCGACACCTGCATCGTCAGCCCGTTCTGGTTCCAGGCCATGGCCCCGGTGCGGCCGTTGCCGACGGTCAGGCCCTGGATCGGGTTGGTGTTGGGGCGGTTGTAGACGATGTCGTGCTTCGACAGGTACGACCCGTAGTCGACCTTCAGAGCCCCGGTCGTCTGGTCGAAGGCCGTGTCACCCGGTGCCGCCCACGCCGGCGCGGCCATGCCGACCGAGGCCAGGCATGTCACGAGGAACCACACGAGTAAGAGGCGTACTGGTTTTCTCGACATGATCTTCCTTAATCGCCACCGGGGACGGCGGCCACGCCGCCCCGTCTTGACCAAGCGCGCGACTCACCCACCTACGTGCCGGCGCCTCCGCTGGGTGAGAGCGGGTCGCTTGGGCGGGACGTTCCGGTGAGCGGGTGACGTGCTGCAGGGGGGAGCACGCCGGGAGTCAGTGAGCCGCCGCCGGCAATCGGCGACCGGCGGCGGATCCTTGACCTCCCCGTAGGCGCAGATCCGTCACCAGGACGACTGCCGCCACAAAGTGGACCCCTGCTTCACAGTTGGTAGATCGGACCTGTCAGCCGTAGTTAACATCGGATGTCTAGATACGTCAAGACGTGAAATATCCCCCTTGGATAGGAAAAACCGGCCAGATGCTCACGGCAAGTCGCTGACCAGGCCGTATTTTGTCCGTCCCGGCCAGAAATTACCGAGTGCCGCAAATAAATACATCCGATGTATCAAGATCATCATGCGTGAATCGCACGTAACACCCACGACCTATTGCCGCTTTCGCCGGCTCGTCCGCCATCCAGCGGCTCGGCGCGGCAGGAGGCTTCACGACGGTCGCCGCGGAGGACGCGGACGCGGGGCAAGCCGGTCACGACCTTCAGCGTGGAGAGCGGCAGCGCGCACGTCGGGGCGAACGCGGTGGACGGCAACGCGGCCACCCGCTGGGGCAGCGCCTACGCAGACCCGCAGTGGATCACCGTTGACCCGGGCGCCATCCGCTCCATCAACCGGGTCCGGCGGCGGATGATCGCGGTATGGTTGCGGCTTATGCGGCTCTCCATGCTGTCCTTCCGATACTCGCGGCGCAGCCCCTGGATCCTGCGGGATGTCGAGCTCACGCTCCGTCCCGGCTCCGTCATCGAGGTCACCGGCCGCAACGGCGCAGGAAAGTCGACGCTGCTGCGCCTGATGGCGGGGTTCGTCCCCCCGTCCCGGGGCTCGACCACCGACCGGCCCGACGTCGTCGGCTACGCCCCCGACGTGTTCCCGGTGGACCAGCCGTTCACCGTCGCCGCCTACCTGACCCACATGTCCAGGATCCGGGGCATCTCCTCCACCTCCGCCGCCGGGGACCTGGCGGGACGCCTGAACGCGACCCACCTGCTGGACCAGCCACTCGGCGACCTGTCCAAGGGCAGCGCGCAGAAGATCGGACTCATCCAGTCGCTGCTGGCCCCGCCGGACCTGCTGATCCTGGACGAGCCCTTCGCCGGGCTCGACGAGCAGACCCGCACCGAACTTCCCGTGATCATCGAAGAGATCGCCGCACGCGGCGGGACGGTCGTGGTCAGCGACCACCAGAAGCAACTCCAGGACTTCCCCGGCGCCGAGCACTGGCTCGTCGCGGACGGCAACGTCACCGTCGGCACCCACGAGCCCTCAGCGCTTTCCACACCCGGCCCCGACGCCCCCTCCCAGCCCGTTCTCTCCCCCCGAGACACCTACGAAGAACCGCGACCGCTTCCCCTGGTTCCCCGGGGCGCCTCGGAAGGATCGTCCCGGCAGGTGGTCATCGAGGTGATCGTGGACGTGGACGACGCCGACGAGGTCGAGCAGAAGCTCCGCGCCGACGGCTACCTCACCAGGCGGTCATCATGATCCACCTCGTACGTTTCAAGCTCGCCGCCTACGCCCGATCGCACCGGCTGTTCCAGCCGATGATCGGGCTCCTGATGATGCTGGCCATCTTCTACTCCACGCTGACCCCGCCCGGCAAGGAGCTGTCCGCCTACGCCGACTCGGCCGGACTGCTGATCCTCGTCTTCGCCTGGGCCGCCCGGGGACTGCTCGACACCGAGCCGCCGACGCAACGGCTGATCTCCATGACGGCGGCCGGACGGCCGGGCCGCGAGATCGGGGCCGGGCTGCTCGCCGCGCTGACCGTCAACCTCGGCATGGCGACGATCGCGATCGGGCTCCCGCTGATCCACGGCTTCGCCGCCATGCCCGCACCCGCCGACCTGGCAAGCGGTATCGCGCTGCACGTGCTCGGCGTGAGCGCCGGGACCGCGCTGGGCGCGCTGACCAGCCCGCCGATCCTGGCCTCCCCCGCCGTCTCGATGCTCGCCCTCTTCGGCGGCTACCTCGCCCTGCTGCTGATCAGCCTCACCCCCGTGGGCCACCTCTCAGTGCCGATCATGCCTTGGATGCGCGCCGCCAACGCCGGCCTGCTCGACGAGATCCTGCTCCCCGTCTCCGCCGCCACCCTCTTCTGGACCGCCACAAGTCTCGTCCTGTACGCGCGCATCCGCCGCCTGAACCCCTGAACGACTACCGAGCTTCGACTCGTGGCGTTTGGCGGCATGCCTTTCTCGACGCTTGGTCCGGATAGGCCGTGACCGCATGCGTGACGTGACATCGAGCGTGGACATGCCGGGCGGGGTGGGGATCCATCCGGACCAGGCCGGGCCACACGGCGATGCGCTGACCGGATCGACATGGCTGTCACCACGTCCGGACGAGCCGCGCCGCGCCGGACGACGATGCGGCGGGGAGCGCGGACGGGAGAGGAGCGCCGCCCGGCGGGAGTGCGCCGGGCGGCGGTCGGCGCCTCGGGGGCGCAGCCGTAAGGAAAAGGGGGTTACTCGGCGGCGGCGAGCTGGCCGCAGGCGCCGTCGATCTCGCGGCCGCGGGTGTCGCGGACCGTCACCGGCACACCGTGGAACTCCAGGCGCCGGACGAAGGCCCGCTCGTCCTGGGGCCGGGAGGCGGTCCACTTGGAACCCGGGGTCGGGTTGAGCGGGATCAGGTTGACGTGCACGAGCTTGTTCTTGATCAGCTTGCCGAGCAGGTCGGCCCGCCACTCCTGGTCGTTGATGTCCTTGATCAGCGCGTACTCGATGGAGACCCGGCGCTTGGTCCTGGCCGCGTAGTCCCAGGCCGCGTCGAGGACCTCGGCGACCTTCCAGCGGGTGTTGATCGGCACCAGGGTGTCGCGGAGCTCGTCGTCGGGAGCGTGCAGCGAGAGCGCCAGCGTCACCGGCAGCCCCTCCCCGGCGAGCTTGCCGATCGCCGGAACCAGGCCGACCGTGGAGACGGTGATGCCCCTGGCGGAGATGCCCAGGCCGTCGGGCGCGGGCTCGACCATGCGGCGGACGGCGCCGACCACGGCCTTGTAGTTGGCCAGCGGCTCGCCCATGCCCATGAAGACCACGTTGCTGACCCGCCCGGGACCGCCGGGAACCTCACCGGCGGCCAGCGCCCGCGCTCCGGCGACGACCTGCTCGACGATCTCGGCGGTGGTCATGTTGCGGGTCAGGCCCGCCTGTCCGGTGGCGCAGAACGGGCAGTTCATGCCACAGCCCGCCTGCGAGGACACGCACATGGTCGTGCGATCGCTGTAGCGCATCAGGACCGACTCGACCAGCGCGCCGTCGAAGAGCCGCCACAGCGTCTTACGGGTGGTGCCGGCGTCGGTGGTCATCTCCCGGACGGAGGTCAGCAGGCTGGGGAAGAACGCGGCGGCGAACTTCTCCCTGGCGGCGGCCGGAAGATCCGTCATCAGCGCGGGGTCGCCGTTGAGCTTCTCGAAGTAGTGCCGGGAGAGCTGGTCGGCACGGAACGGCTTCTCGCCCAGCTCGGCGACCGCCGCCCGGCGCTCGGCCATGGTCAGGTCGGCCAGGTGGCGGGCAGGCTTGGCCCGGCGCGGCGCCACAAAGGTGAGCTGGCCGGGTACGGGGGTCCCGGACGGGCTGGCAGTCGACACGTCCAATGCCTTCTCTCGACGGTTACGCGAATACTCGAAGCGGTGCCCGACCGTAATCTAGAGTCCGGAGGTATGGCGACAAACCGCCCCACAGGAGAGCGGGGAGACGGCGTCGAGGTCGTGCTCACCGACGTCAATCCCTACCGGAGCCGCACCCTGGTGGTCGAACGCGACGAGACTTCCTCGGTAGCTTACCTGTGCGGGTCGCAGGGGGAGGTGCACGGAGCCGTCTGGCTGGCCAATCACGGCCCCGCTCCCGAGGGGCTCGACCAGGACCGCCTGGACTCCGCACTCCCGCCGACCGCTCCCCGGGCGAACACCCGGCACCCTGACGGCAGAGGCCCCCTGGGCACGCTGCGGGCGCTGTGGTTCGAGGAGGGCGACGGCGTCGCCCTGTACGAGAACGAAGAGCTGCTCGCGGTCATTCCCGGCTGGGCGGACATGCACCGGGGAATGCCCGGCTACTGCCGCGACGCGCTGGGCGAGTCCCCGCTCGCCTGGTCGCTGGAGGAGGCCCATGACGGCCTGGCCTCCCGGATCGCCAAGGCCCGCGCCTACTGGGAGTGGCGGGGCGGCGACGGCGCCTGGGCATCGTTCCAGCAGTTCGTGATGGGCCATCTGGACCGCAGGGTCGGCACCGCGGGCCGGTTCTGGGACGCCGGGGGCGAGCGGATGCCCACGGTGGGCATCACCGAGCGACCGCCGGAGCGAGACAGGGAGTACACGATCCTGTCCACCGTCGGGATGAGCTGCCAGCGGATGCCCACCGTCGAGCAGTACATCGACCGGCCCGACGCCTACGCCCGGGTGGAGCTCGCCGTCGCCTCCCCCGGCGACGCCCGTGACGCGGCCCGGCTCTTCCTGTGGCTGGGACAGTACCCCTGGCACTCGGTCACCTGGCTGGGCCACGGCCACACCGCCAGGTGGTACCACCGGCCGGAGACCTTCCCGCTCGGCTCCGCCTACGGCGGGGTCATGATGCTGACCGGGCTGCCGGGGCTGCCCGACCTGTCGGGCTTCTCCTTCGGCGGGGACTCCGTCCAGTGGCTCTGGCTCATCCCGATCACGCCGGACGAGCTGAACCTGGTCTCGGCCGAGGGCTACCGGGCGGTGCTTCCGCACCTGTCGGCGGCCCGGCTCACCGGGACGAGATGAGCCTCTTCACAGCAGCAGGGTGAACAGCACCCAGACCGGAATCAGCGCCACGACGAGGGAGTCGAGGCGGTCCATCATGCCACCGTGGCCGGGGAGCACGCTGCTCATGTCCTTGACGCCGAGGTCGCGCTTGATCACCGACTCGACCAGGTCACCGAGGGTGGCGAAGACCACCACGACCGCGCCGATGAGAACACCCTTCCAGATGTCGTCCTTCAGCAGCCACGCCACCAGCCAGCCGCCCACGGCCATGCAGGCCAGTGCCGACCCGGCGAAGCCCTCCCAGGTCTTCTTCGGGCTGATCGTCGGGGACATCTTGTGCCTGCCAAGGGATATCCCAGCGAAATATCCACCGATGTCGCTCGCGACCGTGGTGGCGATGAAGACGACCACCAGGTCCGCGCCCTTGGTCGGGTGGGCGAGAAGCAGTGCCACGAACCCGGCGAGCAAGGATGGGTAGACGACGACCAGGATGGTCGCGGTGATGTCACGGACGTAGTTCTCGGTGCCCAGGAACATCCGCCAGATCATCAACACCAGCACGGTCATCGCGAAGACGCCGACCAGCCAGGCGGGCCCACCCCAGTAGGCGCCGGTCAGCATGCCGGCCATGCCGACCAGAACCGGGATCAGCGGGATCCTGATGTCCCTGGTCTCGAACGACCTGACCAGCTCCGTCACTCCGACGCCCACCGCCGCGATCACCACGACGAGGAAGAGCTCCTTTACGTAGTAGAGGGAGCCGATGACCGCCACCGCCAGGGCGAGACCTACCGCCACCGCAACGGGAAGATTCCGGCCGGTACGGCTACTGCCCGCCACGGGTTCCACAGGGGGTCCTACTTTCATACATACACAAAATCCTTGTCCCGCACGGAGCGCCCGCGCGGGACAAGGACCATGGATCAAACCTCAAGCAGCTCGGATTCCTTGTGCTTGAGCAACTCGTCAATCTTGGCGACATGCTTCTGGGTGAGGTCGTCAAGCTCCTTCTCCGCCCGGCGTACCTCATCCTCACCGGCCTCGCCATCCTTGACCAGCTTGTCCAGGATCTCCTTGGCATTACGACGAATGTTACGGATGGAGACCTTGGAGTGCTCCGCCTTGTTCCTGGCGACCTTGATGTACTCCTTGCGGCGCTCCTCCGACAGCTCGGGGAAGGCCACCCGAATCACCGCTCCGTCGTTACCAGGGTTCACACCGAGGTCCGAGTTGCGGATCGCCTTCTCGATCGCGGCCATCGAGCTCTTGTCAAAAGGCTGGATGATGACCATGCGCGCCTCGGGCACGTGGAACGAGGCAAGCTGCTGAATGGGGGTGGGCGTCCCGTAGTACTCAGCGCTGATCTTGTTGAACATCGACGGGGTGACCCGACCGGTGCGGATGCCTGCGAAGTCTTCCTTCGCCACCGACACGGCCTTGTCCATCTTTTCCTCGGCTTCGAGGAGAGTATCGTCGATCACAGCGGCTCCCTGTCTTCTCGGTCACTCACCATCCTCGCTCACTTCGCGGCACGCTCCTACCTCGCGCACCACTCCGCTCGCTACGTCGGGCTCGCTCCCTGTCTCCTGGTCACTCACCACTCCTCACTCACTTCGCGGCACGCTCCTACCTCGCGCACCACTCCGCTCGCTACGTCGGGTTCGCTCCCTAACGTGCCGGACTTACCAGCGTGCCGATCTTCTCACCGCGCACGGCCCGCAGGATGTTGCCCTCACCCATGAGGTCGAAGACCACGATGGGAAGGTTGTTGTCCATGCACAGACTGATGGCGGTGGCGTCCATGACTCCCAGTCCGCGGGTCAGCACCTCACCATATTCGAGGTGGTCGAACCGGACGGCATCGGGGTTCTTACGAGGGTCGGCGTCGTAGACGCCGTCCACCTGGGTGCCCTTGAGCAGAGCCTCGGCGCCGATCTCCAGCGCTCGCTGCGCGGCGCAGGTGTCGGTGGAGAAGAACGGCGAGCCGAGCCCCGCCCCGAAGATGACCACTCGGCCCTTCTCCAGGTGACGGATGGCACGGCGGGGCAGGAACGGCTCGGCGACCTGCTGCATGGTGATGGCCGTCTGGACGCGGGTGTCGACACCCCGCTTCTCCAGGAAGTCCTGGAGGGCCAGGCAGTTGATGACCGTACCGAGCATGCCCATGTAGTCGGCCCTCGCCCGGTCCATGCCGCGCTCGGAGAGGGCGGCACCCCGGAACATGTTGCCGCCGCCCACGACCACCGAGACCTGGACGCCACCTCGGACGGCCTCGGCGATCGAGTCCGCGAGGTGACCCACGACCGCCGGGTCGATGCCCAGCGGCTCGCCGCCGGCGAACGCCTCGCCGGACAGCTTCAACATCACCCGCTTCCAGCGAAGCGGGTCCGAGTACGAAGAAACCGCCGACGTGGCGGGTCCTGGATTCTCCTGCACGGCGGCGGCCTCCTCGTTTGGTGCTCTGCGTAAAGAGCGGGTGTCTGGAATTAGGCCTGGCCAACCTTGAAGCGGACGAAGGCCTGGACCTTGACACCATTCTCGTCCGCGAACTTCGCGACGGACTTCTTGTTGTCCTTGACGAAGGACTGCTCAAGAAGGGTGAAGTCCTTGTACCAGCCGTTGATGCGACCATCGACGATCTTGCCGATGGCTGCCTCGGGCTTGCCCTCCTCGCGGGTCATCTCCTCGAAGAGCGCGCGCTCCTTCTCGATGACGTCGGCCGGGACCTCGGCGGGGCTGAGGTACTTCGGGGCCATCGCGGCAGCGTGCTGCGCGATGTCCTTGGCGACACCGGCGTTCGGGGTGTCGAGCTGCACGAGCACGCCGACCGCCGGGGGAAGCTGGGGGTCGGTCCTGTGCATGTAGGAGCCGATGAAACCGCCCTCGAGCACGGCGAACCGGCGGATCTCGATCTTCTCGCCGAGCGCGGCGTTGGCCTCGTCGAGGTGCGTCTTGACGCTCTTGCCGTCGAGCTCGGACTCGAGCAGCGAGGGCACGTCGGTCGGCCTGGAAGCCAGGACGTGCTTGACCACCTGGGCCGCGAGCTCCTGGAAACGCTCGCCCTTGGCGACGAAGTCGGTCTCGCAGTTGAGCTCCAGCAGCGCGGCGGCGGAGTCGCTGTCCTGCTCCAGGGCGACCAGGCCGTTGGAGGCGGTACGAGCCTCACGCTTGCCGACATCCTTGGCACCCTTGAGACGGAGGAGCTCGACCGCGCGGTCGAAGTCGCCCTCGGACTCCTCAAGAGCCTTCTTGCAGTCCATCATGCCGGCGGCGGTCAGCTCACGAAGCCGCTTGACGTCGGCCATGTTCACGGAAGCCATTGTCTTTTCCTCGTGGGAATCGTCGTGGATCGGGTGGGTGCCCCCGACTGAGCGGCACCCACCCGGAAGGGTCTTGCGGGTCGTACGGCCAGGCCGTACGGAGATGACCTAGGCCTGCTTCTCGGCGGTCTCGGCGGTCTCAGCCTCGACGGTCTCGGCCTCGGCGGAAGCCTCCGCGGCCTCGGCCTCGGCAGGGGCCTCCACGACCGGGGCCGGGGGCGGGGGCGGGGAGGACGTGGAGAAGG